>CAYNIS010000266.1:0-5457 GCA_964397055.1 uncultured Rhodospirillaceae bacterium
GTTCGCAAGCGCGCGGGTCACGCCCTGGCAGCGAACTTCGGAATCAGGACACTAGGGCCGGGTCACCCGGTCGCCATCGGCAAGGTATTCGGACCAGGGTCATCAGCAACCATGAGCGTTCCAGCTCCACCACCGCCGGAAGAAGCCGAACGTCTCGCCGCTCTCGAGAGCTACGCGATCCTGGACACCGCTCCGGAAGCGGCCTTCGACCACATCGTGGAGATGGCCGCCCGCCAGTTCCGGGTCCCGATCGCACTAGTCTCCCTGGTCGACCGGGATCGCCAGTGGTTCAAGGCCTCCTGCGGGCTCGAAGACAAGCAGATCGACCGCCAGTTCGCGTTCTGCGCCCATACCATCCTGGATCATGACGTCATGGTCATCCCGGATGCGACCCGGGACGCGCGGTTCGCCGACAACCCGCTGGTGACCGAGGGGATCTCGATCCGCTTTAATGCCGGCGCGCCGATCGTCGACCCGGATGGATTTCGTCTGGGGACTTTGTGCCTGATCGACGACCGGCCGCATCCCCTGTTCGCCGACCACGACCGCCAGTTGCTCCGCGATCTCGCCCGGGTGGTTTCCGACCAGATCGTGATGCGTCGCGCCACCGCGCGCACGGTGCGGGAGATCGAAACCCGCCTGCGTGCGGAACAGGGCCTGGCGGCGGTGGAGCACCGCCTGCAGCAGTTCTTCGAGCATACGCCGGTCGGCATCGCCATGATCGACCGCGATCTGAAATACGTCGCGGCGACCCGGCGCTGGCAGCGCAAGTTCGGGATCGAGGCGGTACCCATTCAGGGGCTCGACTACCGCGCCGTCGCGCCGGGCCGCAATCATGCCTGGCGGGATGACGAAGTGCGGGCGCTGGCCGGCGAAGAGGTCCTGGTGCCGGAGGAGCGGATCGTCCTCGCCGACGGCGTGGAGCATTGGGTGCGCCGGCGCTTCACGCCCTGGCATGACGGTGCCGGCGACCTCGGCGGCTTCGTCGCGTCGTGGAGGTCATCGACGACCGCAAGCAGGCCAGCCTGGACCTGGAACGCCAGCGCGGCTTCCTGGAAGCGGTGGTCGAGAACATCCAGGACGGCATCATCGCCTGCGACGCCGACGGGCGGTTTTCCCTGATCAACGCCGCGGCCCGCCGCATCCACGCCTGCGACCTCGAATCATCGAAGCCGGAGGAGTGGGAAGGCACCCGCTACGATCTGTTCGACGTCGACGGGGTCGCACCGCTCAGCGTCGAGGACAACCCGCTCTACCGGGCCCTTAACGGCGCGTCGGTCGCCGGCCAGGAACTGACGATCAGGCCCGCCGGCCTGCCCGCCCGTCGGGTCGTCGCCCAGGCCGTCCCGCTCCGCGATCCCCAGGGTGCGGCGATGGGCGCTGTCGCCACCCTTCACGACGTCACCGCCATGCGCGCGGCGGAGGAGAAATCGCGGGAGGCGACGGCGCTTTACCGTGCGGTCTTCGAAAACACCTTCCAGCTCTGCGCCATCCTCGATCCCGAAGGTCGCGTGCTTGCGATGAACGGCGCCGCGCTGGCGTTCCGGGGGGTAACCCCGGAACAGGCGATCGGCCGCCCGTTCACGGCGACCAAGCCGGCGGGGGGAAGTACCGCGGGACAAACAACCTGGACGAAGCGATCGCGCGCGCCGCAGTCGGCGAATTCGTCCGGTACGAGGTCGACGCGCCCGGTGCCGACGGTCGCCTGCACCCGTTCGACTTCTCGCTGAAGCCGATCCGGGACGACCGGGGCGCCGTCACCATGATCATCGCGGAGGGGCGCGTCATCTCCGACAAGCGCCGCCGCGAAGAGGAAGCGCGCCGGAACGAGGCGGAACTGTCGCTGATCCTCAACAGCGTGCCGATCGGCATCTTCTACAAGGACGACCGGAACCGGGTTCTTCGGGTGAACGAGACGGCAGCACGGGCGATCGGCCGGTCGGTTGCCGAAACCGAAGGTCTGAGCGGCGAAGAGCTGTTTCCCGAGATGGCGGGCCGGTACCACGCCGAAGACCTCGAGGTGATCGAGTCCGGAGAGCCGAAGCTCGGCGTCGTCGCCAGCTTCGTCGATCCCGAGGGCAATCGGCGCTGGTTGCGCAAGGACAAGGTACCCTATGTCGACGCGGCCACAGGCAAGCGGTCGATCTTCGTGGCAATCGCCGACATCACCGCAGAGCGGGCGGCACAGGAAGCCCTGAGGGCGAGCGAGCAGCGCTACCGGCAGCTCTACACCCGCACGCCGGTCATGCTGCATTCGATCGACCAGCAGGGCCGCCTGATTTCCGTCAGCGACTTCTGGCTCGCCCGCCTCGGCTACACCCGGGACGAGGTGATCGGCCGTCCCTCCACCGACTTCCTGACGCCGGAATCGCGGCGGCGCGCGCGCGAGGAAGTGCTGCCCAGGTTCCTGAAAGACGCGATCTGTACGGACATCGACTACTAGTTCGTCACCAGGTCCGGGGATGTCCTCGACATCCTCTTGTCCGCGGTCGCGGAGTACCAGGATGACGGGGAGGTACTGCGGTCGATGGCGGTGCTGATCGACGTCACCGACCGCAAACAGGTCGAGCGGCGCCTGATCCAGGCCCAGAAGATGGAAATGGTCGGCCAGTTGACCGGCGGCCTGGCGCATGACTTCAACAACCTGCTCGCCGTCGTCCTGGGCAACCTCCAGCTGATGCGCCGCTCCCTCGGCGACGACGACCGCCTGTCGAAGCGGGTGACATCGGCCATTTCGGCGGTTGATCGGGGGGCTGGACTGACCCGTCGCCTGCTTGCGTTCTCCCGCCGCCACGCGCTGGAGACGGTCGAGGTCAATCCGCTGATCGAGGACCTGTCCGACCTGCTTCGTCAGACCCTGGGAGAGACGATCGAGCTGGACTGCCGCTTGGCGGACGGCATTCGGTCCGTCGACACCGATCGAACCCAGCTTGAGACGGCGCTGATCAACCTTGCCGTCAATTCCCGCGACGCGATGCCGGACGGCGGCAAGCTGACCATCGAAAGCAGCGCGGTCAGGATCGATCCTGCCGCCGAGGATGCGCCCGCGGACGTCGCGGACGGCGACTATGTGGTGCTGACCGTGACCGACACCGGCCGCGGCATAGCGCCGGAAAACCTGGATCGCGTGTTCGAGCCGTTCTTCACGACCAAGGATGTCGGACGGGGCAGCGGCCTCGGCCTCGGCCTCAGCATGGTCTACGGGTTCATGAAGCAGTCGGGCGGCCACATCCGGGTTGCCAGCGAGGTCGGCACCGGCACGCGCGTCAGCCTCTACCTGCCGACCAAGGCAGGCGAGGGCGTCGACGCAGCACCGGCGGGCGCATCAGAGATCGGTGGCGAGGCACCTGAGGCGCGCTCGGCGTTCGGGACGGTGCTGGTCGTCGAGGATCAGTCCGATGTCCGCGAGATCGCGATCGATCTTCTGAACGATATCGGCTTTCGGACGATCGAGGCGGCGGATGCGGAGGCGGCGCTCAGGGTGCTTTCGTCCGACCGGCGGCTCGACCTTTTGTTCACCGACATCGTCATGCCCGGCAGCATTCGTGGCACGGAGCTCACCTATGTTGCCCGGCAGCTTCGCCCCGGGCTGCCGGTGGTTTTCACGACCGGTTATGCGGACGTGGGCCTGTTGAGGGACAGCGAGGTGCCGACGGCCGGCGCCCTCGTGACCAAGCCTTACGGGCGGGACGACCTTGCGGAAAAGCCGTGTGCCGCCATCGAACAGGCGGCGGCGTCGTGACGCGGCGCCAACGCGGTGTCCGCGTGCGCCGGCCGACGCCGGCCGAGAACGACCAAGGGAGGAAAACGTGGCGCGGGTTCTGGTGATTGATGATGATCCGTTGGTGCTCGACCTCTGGGTCGATGCCCTCCTCGATGCCGGACACCAGGTCCTGTCCGCCGCCGGCGGGGCCTGCGGTGTGCGCATGGCGATTTCCGAGAGCCCCGACGTCGTCATCACCGACGTCCTGATGCCGGAGAAGGACGGCATCGAGACACTGCGGGAGGTCAAGGCGGCCAATCCGGGGATCCGCGTGCTGGTGGTTTCCGGCGGCGGCACCTCTCTGCGCGACGGCTACCTGTGGGCGGCCGATCGCCTGGGCGCGGACGCAACGTTGCCCAAGCCGGTCGACATCGACCGCCTGTGTGCGACCGTCGACGGTCTCGCGGCACTCGCAACCGCCCCACGGGACACGATCCCGGGGTCGGGCTGACCCGGGGTCAGTCGACGGCGAGGCGTGAGAGGTCCCTGCCCGCCCACACGATGCGCAGGATCACAACCCCGTCTGAGCTCGGCCTGAAGAGCACGATGTGCTTGCCGACCGGCACCGAGCGTATCTCCGGACCCAGGTCCGGGCGCGGCCGGGCCATTAGCGGGCGGCGACCGACCCTCTCGAACGCGGCGTAGAAACGGTGGATCGCCTTGCGGGCCCCGTCGATATCCCCGAGTTCAAAAGCAACGTAGTCTTCATCGTCGCCCAGATCCCGCAGCGCGAGCCGGGACAGTCGGAAGCTCATTGCCCGCCAGCTTTGCGCGCCAGCCGGTGCGCCGCCACCTTCTCTTCGAAGGCGCGCATGTGTTCCTCGCAGGTTACTGCTATCGGCGACTCGTCCGGGTCGACCTCCGCCAGGGCCGCCCTCAGGCGCTGGTTGAGGTCGTCGTCATCCTCCCGGAGCCGGCGGACACCGGCCTCGATCACCGCCTCGACGCTGTCATAGGCGCCGTCGGCCACCGCCTTCTCGGCGAAGGCCAGAAGATCGTCGGGCAGGGTCACGGTCATGGCGGCTTCCTCCACAGCTTGACCCTACCCTAAAGGAACCCCGGCACCTCCCGCGAGATGCCGGGGGTCGGCGCGAGCTTGTTCGGCGTCAGGCGGCGGACTTGCCGAGGTCGGGGCCAGCCTCGCCGGGGCCGGCCTCAGCCGGGGCTTCGCGACCATGGGCGGGCGCGTGGAGCGCCAGCCCGCCGTCGCCGACCGTGACATCGACCTTGTCGCCGTCCAGGACCCGCCCCTCCAGGATCAGTTCGGCCAACGGGTTCTGAAGGGCGCGCTGGATGACGCGCTTCAGCGGCCGCGCGCCATAGGCCGGGTCGTAGCCGGCATCGCCCAGCCAGCCGCGCGCCTGTTCGTCCAGCACCAGGTCGATGCGCCGGTCGGCGAGCAGCTTGTTGAGCCGTTGAAGCTGGATCGTGACGATGCCGTCCATATGCGCCCGGCTCAACCGGCTGAACAGCAACAGTTCGTCGAGCCGGTTCAGGAACTCCGGCCGGAAATGGCCGCGCACCACCGCCATGACGCCGTCGCGGGCGGCTTCGACCGGTTCGCCGTCCGGCTGGGCCGCCAGCACCTCCGCCCCGAGGTTCGAAGTCATGATCAGGAGCGTGTTGCGGAAGTCGACCGTGCGGCCCTGGCCGTCGGTCAGGCGGCCGTCGTCCAGCACCTGGAGAAGCACGTT
>CAYNIS010000267.1:0-5446 GCA_964397055.1 uncultured Rhodospirillaceae bacterium
ATGGCGCCGACGCGACCGGCGGCGAGCCGGCGCGTTCCAGGGTGTCGGCGACCTCGGGCGGGGTCAGGGTGCCGGCATAGCTGACGGTGAAATGCCGCGATTCCGCAGTGATCGAAACCGAAGCCGCCGCACCGGCGACCACATCGCGCAGGCGCTCGACCGTGCCGGTCAGGCGGATCGCCTCCTCGTTCAGCCGGCCCTCGCCGGTTGCCGTGGCGGTCTGGTCGAGCGACGGCGCCTCGAGCGAGAGATTGACCCCGGTCACGGTGCCAAGCCGGTCGAGGTCGATCTCGGCATCGGCGACCGTGACCGTACCCGCCCCGTCGAGCGCCTCGACGGCGTCGCCCAGGCCCGGCCCCCGGCCGGAGAGTTGGAGCCGGCCCCGGCCGATGCCGCGAATGCCCTCGATACCGGCGAACAGGCGCCCGAGTTCTCCAGCGTCCAGCCCCTGCACGTCGAGGCTCGCGTCGACCACGACCTGATCGCCGTCGGCCTCGACGACCGCCCGTCCCGTCGCATTGCCGCCATGGAGCGCTCCGCGCAGGAGCTCCGCGTCGAGTACCCCGTCCGCGAGTACGATGCGCGCCTGGGTCGGCCCGGTGTTCCAGTCGCCGATCTCGATCGCCGCGGCCCCGATACCGATCGACGCGTCGATCGTGGTCAGGAACGCCGTCCCCTCCGGCGGCGTGAGGTAGCGGTCGAGCGGGATGGTGGAGGTTTGCAGCGAGGCCGCGAGGCTGGGCCGCGGCCCGCCGGTTCGGTAGGTGACACTGCCGTTCGCGGTGATGTCGTCGAGGGCGATGGCGGCATCGGTCAGCTGATAGCCGTCATCGCCGCTGGTCAGCTGTCCTTCCACCCGGAACGCGCCGAGCGGCGGCAGCGGGGCCTCGATCCCCAGCCAGCGCAGGAAGCCGGTCAGGTCCTGGGAGGCGAAGCGGAAAGTCCCCTGCGCATCCGCGTCGTCGGCGACGCGCAGGAAGCCTTCGCCGCGACGGCTGGCAATGCCGAACTCGATCGTTGTCGGCGTGCCGTCGATCACCTGGCGCCACGGCCCGGCGGCGATGTCGATCTCCAGCGGCTCGCCATCGACCTCGGTCCGGCCGGAGACGGCAAGCGGGCCGTCCTCGCCGTCGACGTCGAGGGAGATGTCGATGGTGCCGAGGGTGACCTCGGCTCCCTCCCGGTCGAGGCGCGCGTTTGTAAGGCTGACGCTACCGGACCCGCCGGCTGGATCGAGGCTGACCGACCCCGCCAGGCCCATCTCGTCCAGGGTTCCGGAAGTCCCCGTGACTTCAAGGCGATCGGAGTCGCGGGCGATGTCAGCCGTGAGATCCAGTCGCTGCCAGGGCAGGGTCGTACCGGGTGCAAGAACGCCCGCGGCGGCCCCCAGATCCTCGACCTTCATCGTCAAAACGGCGTTGAAGCTGTTGATGTTCTTCGGGTTGAGCGCGGTCGCTACAGCAATGTCGAAGCTGTCGGCGCCAAGACGCAGGGTCACGCCCGACGCTTCGCCGGCGGCCAACGCAGCGATGTCGGCGACCTCGACAGTGGCCGCAACCGCGAGGCCGTCGAGTGTCAGCGTGCCGTCGATCCCGAGCGGGCCGTCGGCGGCCCCCGGTGCGATTTCGGCGCTGAGGCCGCTCAACAGGACATCGCGCCCGCTGGCCCGGTCGACGAAGCGGATGGCGGCGGCCTCGATGCCCAGCGTGCCGAGGGTGTCGAGATCGAAGGCGCCGGCGCTCCGGGTCTCCGGCCCGTGTGCCCAGTTGAGAGAGCCGTCGCTGTCCAGCGCGACGGTGACGGTGACGTCCTTCAGCGTCAGCGCGGTCGGCTCCAGCGTTCCGGTGAGGGCCGGTAGCAGCGCCAGCGTCGCGGCCAGCCGGTCGGCTTCGGCCAGCGGTTCCGCCTCCGGCCCGACCCGGATCGTCGCGGCCTCGACGGCCAATTGCCCGCCGAAAAGGTCGGTCACGGTCACGGAGACCGGCCCGGTCACCGTCGCCGTCCGCCCCAATTGGGCGCTCAGGGCCGCTTCCAGCCTGCCGCGGATGCGTGCCGCGTCCAGCCCGATGGTGAGGGCGGCGAGAACGCCGCCGCCGGCTGCCACCAGGATGGCGGCAAGCGTGGCCAGGAGGGTCAGCCTGCGACGCATGGGGTGATTCCCCCTCTTCCGGTTTCCTGCGGCCCGCTCATCCCGGCTTCCGGGCACCGGCGTTTGCCTTGACCGGGGCTGTCCGCTGCCGCTAACGCGGGCGTCAACCATAACAAAGGCTCCAGGGGAGTGCCCACCATGCCGGCCGTTGAAACCATCACCGAGAGCTGGATCACCCGCAAGACCGCGGTTTCCTCGACTGGGGGCGTGTGTTCGGCGCAGACCGCCGTGGCGGCGGCGGTCGGTGCCGAAGTGCTGGAACATGGCGGCAACGCGGTCGATGCGGCGGTCGCCGCGGGCATGGCGGCCGGGGTCGTCGAACCGTGGATGAACGGCCTCGGCGGCGGCCTGTACTGTCAGGTCTATCGCGCGGCCGACCGCAGCGTGCATACGGTCGACGCCGGCATGGTTGCCGCCAAGCGCCTCGACCCGGAGACCTACGCGCTCACCGGCGGCTACGCCACCGACCTCTTCGCCTGGCCCAAGGTCGTCGAGGACCGCAACCTGGTCGGCTATCACGCGGCCCTGGTGCCGACGCACGTCGCGGGCCTGGCCGCCGCCCGCGATGCCTTCGGCACGATGGACTGGGACGAGCTTCTGGCGCCGGCCGTGCGGCTTGCGGAAGAGGGGCTGCTGGCCGACTGGCCGACCACGCTCTTCATCGCCAAGTACGCCCGCGACCTCGCCCGCTTCCCGGCGTCGGCGGCGGTCTTCCTGCCCGACGGCCTGCCGCCGGCGATGACCGACCTCGCCCAGGATGTCCGGGTGCGAAACCCGGCCCTGGCGAAGACCCTGCGCACCCTCCAGGACGAGGGGCCCCGAGCCTTCTACCAGGGGCCGCTGGCGGCGGCGATCGCGGCCGACCTCCAGGCCGGCGGCAGCATGATCGACGAAGCGGACCTGAAGGCCGTCCAGGCACGCGTCGTCGCCCCGCTTCGCCAATCGTTCCGCGATGTCGAACTGATCCTGACCCCGGGCCTGTCCGGCGGGCCGACGACGGCACACGCCATGGCGGCACTCGACCGCCGGCCACGGGCGACCGGCGCGCCGGGGGCCGACGACTACCTGGCCTTCATCGATGCCTTCCGCGATGCCTTCACCGAGCGGCTGTCGACCTACGGCGACACCGGCGACGCCGGCGATCCGAACCGCCAGTCCTGCACCACCCATCTCAACGTGATCGACCGGGAGGGCAATGCGGTCTCCCTGACCCAGACCCTGCTGAGCGGGTTCGGGTCGAAGGTCGTCCTGCCGGAAACCGGCATCCTGATGAACAACGGCATGATGTGGTTCGACCCTGAACCCGGCAAACCGAACTCGATCCGCCCGGGCCGGCGGCCGCTCGCCAACATGGCGCCGGCGCTGGTCCTGAAGGGCGGGGAGCCCTGGCTCGCCATCGGTGCGTCGGGCGGGCGCAAGATCATGCCGGCGGTGGCCCAGATCATCTGGTTCATGGCGGAATTCGGCATGGATCTGGAAACCGCTTTCCACACCCCCCGAGTCGACGTCAGCGGGGCGGCGAAGATCACCGCCGACCGCACCCTCGCTGCCGACATCATGGCAGTGCTGCGCGACATGCGGGGCGTGGTGCCGACGCCCAACATCGTCTCCCCGGATCAGTTCGCCCGGCCGAACGCGGTCGAATGGGACCCGGGGAGCCGCACCGCCAAGGGCATCGCGACGGCGCACAGCCCGACCGACACGGCCGTCGCGGCGAGTGCGGTGTGACCACCGGCTGCCGCAAGTCGCAGCCGAATCGTCACGGCGTTTGCACGACCCGGCACCTCTCTCGCCACGGTCATCCGGCACCTCTCAACGTCAGGCGCCGGATGGGCTATGGTGACGTCCGCCGTCATCCGACATGAGCCGGCCGCGCGCGGTCGCTACAAGGCAAGAGGGGAAGCCGCCATGCGGGCACTCACCGGTTGGGATGGGATGTGGAACGGTGTCGGTCGATCCTTGACGGGCGGCGCGGGTTACTTCCTCGCGGCCCTGTTCATCGCCTTCCTGCTGGCGCTCGGCGCGGGCACGGCGCGGGCCAACGGCGAATTCGCGCCCGACGACCTCGACATTGATGTCGAACGGCGCCTGCCCCAGGCCTGCATCACCTTCACCAAGCCCCTGGTCCGCGGCGACGTCCTGACCACCGAGAGCTGGGTCAGGGTCGAACCGGCCGCCGACCTCGCCGCCGTCATCCGCGACGAACAGCTGTGCCTGGAGGGCTTCGCGCACGGCAGCAGGTATGACGTGACCCTTCTGCCGGGCCTCGCCTCGGTCGATGGCGAGACCCTCGGCCGGGAAGTCACCTATGAGGTTGCCATTCCAGACCGGTCGCCGAGCGTACGCTTCGCCAGCCGCGGGCATGTCCTGCCGCGCCTCGGCAACGAGGGGCTGCCGGTCACCACGGTCAATGTCGAGGCGGTGGCTGTCGAGATCCTGCGCATCAACGACCGCAACCTGATCAACGAGATCCGGCGCAGCGACTTCGGGTCGGACATCTACGGCTACATCATCGACGGCCTGAAGAACGAACGCGGCGAGAGCATCTGGACCGGCGTCCTGGAAACCGCGGGCGAGAAGAACCGGACGACCGTGACAGCACTCCCGATCGCGGAGACGATCGGTGCTCTGGAACCCGGCGTCTATGTCGCGGTCGCGACGGTGGAGGGCGGCGACACCGATCGCTGGGAGGATCGCCCGACCCAGTGGTTCGTCGTCTCCGACCTGGGCCTCGCGAGCTTCATGGGGGACGAGGAACTGACCGTCCAGGTGCGCTCGCTCGCCGATGCGCGGCCGCTCGCCAGCGTCGCGATCAGCCTGGTCGCCACCAACAACAAGGTCCTCGGTCAGACGGCGACGGATGCCGACGGTGTCGCCAGGTTCGAACCCGGCGCCCTGCGCGGCACCGGCGGCAACAAGCCGCGCGCGCTGTTTGCGGAAGGGCCTGACGGTGATTTCGTCTTCCTCGACCTTTCCCAGGCCGGCTTCGACCTGTCGGATCGGGGGGTCGGCGGCCGGGAGGCGCCGGGCCCGCTCGACGCCTTCGTCTACACCGACCGCGGCATCTACCGACCGGGCGAAACCGTCCACGCCAACATCCTGTTGCGCTCGGACAAGTCGGCGGCCGAGACCGGGATCCCGATCAACGACCTGACGGCCACCTACACGCGCCATTATCGCAGCGACATGGCAGCACTCAACGTCCTGCCGCCCTCACGCGAGCCGAGTGCGACCCGGCACATTGGCGACATCATCGACATGATCAAGTACGAGCACGAGCGCTGGGACGGCCGCGGC
>CAYNIS010000268.1:0-5417 GCA_964397055.1 uncultured Rhodospirillaceae bacterium
ACGGCCGGTCGAACAGCCGGTCGCGGAGCTTGAGCGCGGCACTCAGCCGGTCGGCGATGAAGGCGCGGTCGATGGTGGCCGCCGGGGCACGGGTCAGGACCCGTCCGGCGATCAGGGTGTGCGGGTTGAAGAACGCCGTCGCCAGCGGCTTGCCGTCCACCCGGGTCAGGGTGGCGACGGTGCCGCGTGGAATTCCCCGGACCTCCTTCGACATCGCGATTTCGTTGGAGAAGACCCAGGGGTGGCCGCGCAGGAGCCGGCCGTCGGCGCCGGGCTTCAGGCGCACCTGGGTCGTGCCGGGGGAAGGGGCGGGCTCTTCGCGCACCGCCACGGCGGCGGCGCGTTCAGCCATGGTCGGCGTAGTCGGCGGCGACGAAATAGAGGCCGTCAGCCGGCGCTGTCGGACCCGCTGCCCGGCGGTCGCGGGCTTGCAGGGCGGCCAGGACATCGTCCGGCTGCCAACGGCCGAGGCCGACGAGGCTGAGGGTTCCGACCATGTTTCGCACTTGATGATGCAGGAACGAGCGGGCGCTCACTTCGACACGGATTTCTTCACATTCCGTTTCCAAAACCACACACGAATCAAGGGTTTTATTCGGTGATCTGGACTGACACTGGGTCGACCTGAAGCTGGTGAAGTCATGGTGACCGAGGAGATGTTGCGCCGCCGCATTCATCGCGACCACGTCCAGTGGCCGGTTTATGTGCCAAGCGCGACCCTGATCGAGGGCGGGAGGGGCGCGCCGGTTTGCGATGCGGTAGCGATAGCGCCGGCCGGTGCAGGAAAAGCGGGCGTGGAAATCCGCCCCGACCGCTTCCGCCTTCAGGACCGCGATGGGATGCGGGCGCAGGAGCCCGTTGGTCGCGTCGCACACCTTGTCGCCGTCGTAGTCGCGATCGACGTCGACATGCGCGACCATGCCGAGCGCGTGGACCCCGGCGTCGGTGCGCCCGGCCGCTGTCAGGGCGACCTCCGGCCCGGCGAAGGGGGCCATCGCCGCTTCCAGCGTTGCCTGTACCGAAGGACCGTTGTCCTGCCGCTGCCAGCCGACATAGGGCCGGCCGTCATATTCGATCATCAGCTTCCAGCGCGGCATCGAGCCTCGGTCACCCTTCCGGGTCGGCCGCCGGGCAGGCCCGACGGCCCCTTTCCGGTCAGACGGACATGCACAGGTACTTCATCTCGAGGTAGTCCTCGATGCCGTATTTCGATCCCTCCCGGCCCTGGCCGGATTCCTTCATGCCGCCGAACGGGGCGACCTCGGTCGAGATGATGCCGGTGTTGACGCCGACGATGCCGTATTCCAGCCCCTCCGACACGCGCCACACGCGGCCGATGTCGCGGGCGTAGAAATACGCTGCCAGGCCGAATTCGGTGTCATTGGCCATGGCGATCGCCTCCTCCTCCGTCTTGAAGGAGAACAGCGGGGCGAGCGGGCCGAAGGTCTCTTCCTTCGCGACCTTCATCGCCGTCGTGACACCGGTCAGCAGCGTCGGTTCGAAGAAGGTACCGCCGAGCGCGTGGCGCTTCCCGCCGACGGCGACCTTGGCCCCTTTGGCGACCGCGTCCTCGATGTGCTCCTCCACCTTTTCGACCGCCGCCATGTCGATCAGCGGGCCCTGCTGGGCGCCGTCGGTGAAGCCGTCCGCGACCTTCAGCTTGGCGACCGCTGCCATCAGCTTCTCGGCGAAGGCGTCATAGACCCCCTCCTGCACCAGGAGGCGGTTGGCACAGACGCAGGTCTGGCCGGTATTGCGGTACTTGGAGGCGATCGCCCCTTCCACCGCGGCGTCGAGATCGGCGTCGTCGAACACCAGGAACGGTGCGTTGCCGCCGAGTTCCAGGGAGAGCTTCTTCAGGGTGCCGGCGCATTGGGCGACCAGCGTCTTGCCGACCTCGGTCGAGCCGGTGAAGGTCAGCTTGCGCACGGTCGGGTTGGCGGTCAGTTCGCCGCCGATCGCCCCCGACCCCCCGGTGACGACGGAGAAGATGCCGGCCGGCACGCCGGCCCGCTCGGCGAGCGCCGCAAGCGCCAGCGCGGACAGCGGCGTCGATGTCGCCGGCTTCAGGACCATCGGGCAGCCCGCGGCCAGCGCCGGGCCGGCCTTGCGGGTGATCATCGCGGCCGGGAAATTCCAGGGCGTGATCGCGGCAGTGACGCCGATCGGCTCCTTGATCACGACGATGCGCTTGTCCGGCTGGTGGCCCGGAATGGTATCGCCGTAGATGCGCTTGCCTTCCTCCGCGAACCATTCGATGAACGACGCGGCATAGGCGATCTCGCCGCGGGACTCCGTCATCGGCTTGCCCTGCTCCGCGGTCATCAGGCGGGCGAGATCCTCCTGATTGGCCATCATCAGGTCATGCCACTTGCGCAGGACCGTCGCCCGATCCTTTGCGGTCTTGGCGCGCCACGCCGGCCAGGCGGCGGCGGCGGCGTCGACTGCCCGCCGGGTTTCCCCAGCCCCCATCTTCGGCACCTGGGCGATCACCTGGCCGGTCGCCGGGTTGGTCACGGCAATCGTCTCGCCGCTGTCGGCATCGATCCATTGCCCGCCGACATAGCACTGCTGTTTCAGGAGGCTCGTGTCCGTGAGCGCGAGGGCGGCTGCGTTTTCGATCGTGTCAGGGGCCATGGGACGTCTCCTCCGGGTTTGCTTGATGACATGGGGTGCGTTCGGCGCACCGGCAGGGCGATGACGGGGTAGGGGGTCGGGTGCCGGTTTCAGGTGCCGGGGCCGACACCCTGGCTCGGGAAGTGGGCGTCGAGCGCGTTCAGCGCCTCGGTCGCGGCGGTGACAAGGTCGGCGACCCTGCTCCAGGCATCGTCCAGCCGGTCCTCGCGGCACGCCGTCTCTACGGTGCGCGCCAGCGTGGCACAGGCTAGCAGGCCCATCTGGCCGGCCGTCGACTTGATGTCATGGGCGGCTGATTCGAGCAGGGCGGCGTCGCCGGTCTGGGAGGCATGCTGCACGCTCGTGAGCTTTTCCCAGATGACCGCGGTGCCGACATCGACGATCACGCGCACGCCATCGTCGCCGAGCAGCTGGGTCAGTTCCGCCAGGACGTCCGGGTCGAAGCTGGCGCGGTTCTGGGCCGGCTCCCCCTCTGCATGGGAACCGGCCAGGGCTGCCGCGATCGTCCGGCGCAGCGCGGAAAGGTCGACCGGCTTGGGCAGATAGGCGTTCATGCCCGCCCCCAGGCAGGCCTCGACGTCGCCGGCGAGGGCGCGTGCGGTCATCGCGATGATCGGGACCTGGGCTACGGGCCCTTCCATGGCGCGGATGCGATGTGTTGCCTCCAGCCCGTCGATCCCGGGCAGGCGGACGTCCATCAGGATCAGGTCATAGGCCCCGGTCGCCGCCCGCTCGACTGCCTCCGTGCCGCTGCGGGCGATCGTCACCTGGTGCCCGTCGCGTTCGAGCACGCCGAGCAGAACCTTCTGGTTCACCGCATTGTCCTCGACCACCAGGACCCGCCCTGGGGTCTCGCTCAAGGTCGGCGGTAACGATGCGGCGGCCGCAGGCTTCGGCGCCTCCGCTTCGCTGCGCGGCAGGCTGAGCCGGACCCAGAAGGTCGACCCTTCCCCCTCGGCACTCTCGACGCCGATCTCTCCGCCCATCGCCTCGGTAATGCGCCGGCAGATGGCGAGGCCGAGGCCGGTGCCGCCGAACCGCCGCGTGATCGACGGGTCTGCCTGGGCATAGTCGGAGAACAGCCGCTGCTGATCCTCCGCGCTGATGCCGATGCCGGTGTCGTCCACGGCCAGGCACAGGCTGACATAGCCGGGGCCGGCGGGGTCGGCCGTCACCCGGACGACGACATGCCCGGTCTGCGTGAACTTGATGGCGTTGGAGACGAGGTTGAGCAGGATCTGGCGCAGGCGGGTCGGGTCGCCATGCAGGGAGTCCGGCACCGAACCGGGCATCCGGGTCGACAGGGCCAGGCCCTTGTCCTCGGCACGGGACTGCAGAAGGGCGGTCACCCCCTCGACCAGCCGGCGCGGGTCGAACGGCACCTCTTCCAGGGTCATCCGCCCGGCCTCGAGCTTGGAAAGATCGAGGATGTCGTCGAGCAGGGCTGTCAGCGCCTGGGCGGACGCCAGTACGGTCGCCAGGTAGTCGCGCTGCTGATCGGTGAGCTGGGTGTCCAGGACAAGCTGCACGAGGCCGATGATCCCGCTCATCGGCGTGCGAACCTCGTGGCTGATCACCGCCAGGAATTCCGACCGGGCGGCGATCGCCCGGTCGCGTTCGGCGGCGACGGCCGCCATCGTGACGTCGGACGGAGCCGCCATGCCAGGCAGGTCGGCCGCATCAGGGATGGGCTTCGACTGTGTCGCGGGTCCGGCTGTCGACGACATGCGAATGATATCCCCTTGGAGCTTGGCCGCAGTTTAGGCCGGGTCAGCTGATCCGCAAAGGACCAGTCGGAGCGCGGGTCGCCGGCATGCCCGATCCCCGCGCCCGGCGATAGCAGGTTTCGATGGATACGATGCCACCGGGGGCAGTCCTTCGGATGGTATCCAAGACAAACAGATGGCGCCGCATCGGGCCTGCGCCACACCGCTTTCCAGGAAGCACCGACGCATGACTGCCTTGTTGCCGATCCCGGGCTCGATCGCCGTTCGGCTCCCCCTTCTCGTGATATCGGCCGCCCTCATCGGCGGCCTCGCCGTCGGTGCCGTCGCCGACCGGGAGGTTCGGGCGATGACCACCGCCGCAGCCAGTCAGCGGCTGGAGACCTTGGCGCACAAGCAGCAAGAGCAGGTGGTCACCGCGCTCGCTGCGATCGAACGGGAACTCGCCGCGCTGCCGTCGAACGAGGGGGTCTTCACCGGGGCTTTCATGCTGCCGGGTGCCTGGGCCGGCCTTGGCGACGACCCGGCCGGGCAGATCCGTGCCGCCTATGCCGACAAGCCGCGCGGCCAGCGCACCGGTCTCGGCAGCAATTTCGACTTCGCCTTCTCCCAGTTCGACAGGTCGCTCGGCACCAAGGCCGATCTCGGCGGGTATGCCGACATCGCCTTTGTCGGTCGCGACGGCCTGATCCTCTACAGCGCCAACACGGCGGCCTATCTCGGCGAAGTCGTCGGTACCGGTCGGTATAGGGAAACCGGCCTCGCCGACGTGGTGACGGAGGTCGCGGCGAACCCGCCCGGCCATGTCGCGTTCGCCGACTTCTCAGCCTTTCCGGACAGCCCCGCTGCACCAGCGGCCTTCATGGCGATCGGTCGGTTCAGCGATGCCGGGGACATCGAAGGCACCATAGTCCTTCGGCTGAGCCCCGATAACCTGCCCGTCTTCGATACCATGCCGGGCGAGGACGGCTTCACCGCCTTCGTCGTCCAGGGCGATGGCGGTGTGGTCGACCAGCTAAGTGTGCGGGCGGCCGGCCCCCTTGTTGAAGGCGGACT
>CAYNIS010000269.1:0-5410 GCA_964397055.1 uncultured Rhodospirillaceae bacterium
CCTCCGGCATCTCCGGGTCCGGGTCCGGGATCAGGCAGCCATGGCCGGCCCCGACGAACGGGCAGCGGCTGGCGACCTGGATCGTCGTCCGCCGCGCGGCAAGCGCCAGGTAGCGACGCCGGGCGACGTCCGGCGCGGCGTCCAGGCTGTCGAACTCCCCAGGATAGTCGTAGATCTCCAGCGCCGTGCCGTTGCCGACCGGGGCCGCATAGTCCAGCCGAGCGGTCGCGTTCAGCGGGTTGTAGTCCGCCACGCGGTACTGCCGCGGCAGGCTTTCCCGCTTGACCGTCATGTGGCTGATCAGGTCGTCGAAAAGATCCCCGCCCTCCCCAACGCTCGACTGCAGTTCCAGACGGCGATAGGCCATCGCGTCGTCGCCGAACCCGCCCCGGCTGTCGGAAACGCGGATACGCGTCGTCTCCTCGTCATGCACGAAGCTGTAGAACAGGCCGTCGCGCTCCAGCAGCCGCGAGGCGAACTCGAAATCGCTCTCCTGCCATTGGATGATCGCGTCCCGCAGCGACGGCCACGCACTCACCCGGCCGGTCTCCACCAGCGGGATGTCGCCGACCTCCCCGACATACTCCTCGACCAGCGCGCGCAACACGTCGATCGACCCGACCCGCTGCCACACCCGGCTCTTCTCCGACAGCGTCATCAGCCACGGCCACGGGTAGATCTGAAGCTCGATCGCGTTCGACGACGCATACGCCCCGGCCCGGTCCAGGACCCGCAGCACGATGCCGCGGACATGGCGGACCTCGTCACCCTCATAGTCGGAGAGGTCCAGCCGCGCCGGCACCCCCACCAGGTCCTCCGACGAAAGATCGTCCAGCCACACCGGCGGCACGATCAGGATGCGCAGGTAATAGGGCGGCGCCACCGACGGGTCCGAGCGCATCACCGGCGGGGTGTGGTGGATCGGGCTGGTGTCGAACGGCGACCGCGGCGAGGTGTCGTCCGGGGAAAGCGCCGAAAGCTCCGCCTTCGACCGGTCCAGCGTCGGGTCGACACCGCTCACCCGCTCATACAAGCGAAACGAAACGATCTCCTGCTGCGAAACCTCGATGTCCTGGCGTTCATCCGCCGTCGGAAACAGCGTCAGGCGAAAATCGGTCACGGGCCACGCCTCCAGTCGGGCGGCCTGTCAGGGTCTCCGCCAACCCTTCAAACCTGCCCTAACCTCTGCGATCGAGCCAGTCCTGAACGCGGGCAGCGGTGTCCGGCCCGGTATGCAGGCCAAGCTTGGATCGGCGCCACAGGGCGTCCTCCGCCGCTTCCACCCATTCGGTGCGGGCAAGGTAGTCCAGTTCCGCCTCCGTCAGGCCGCCGCCAAGATCGATGCCGAGCCCGTCGAGGCTGCCTGCATCGCCGAGGATCCGCTCGGCGCGGGTGCCGTAGGCACGGGCAAGGCGGCGCGCGAGCCCGGCCGGCAGGAACGGAAAACGCGCCTGAAGGCCGGCGAGGTAGGCGTCGAAATCGGCGTCCGGCATGTCGCCGCCCGGCAGCGCGGCGGAACCGGTCCAGGCCGGGCCGATCCCGCCCATCAGCGGCCCGAGCCGGTCGAGCGCATGTTCGGCGAGCTTCCGGTAGGTCGTGATCTTGCCGCCGAAGACGGACAGGAGCGGTGGTTGGCCGTCGTTCCCCTCGACATCGAAGACGTAGTCACGGGTGACGGCGGACGCACTTGCCGCCTTGTCATCGTAGAGCGGTCGCACGCCGGAATAGCGCCAGACGATATCGCCCGCCCCGATCGGGTGCTTCAGGAACCGGTTGGCGGCGTCGATAAGATAGGAGGTCTCCTCCGCGTCGATCGCGACCTCGGCCGGGTCGGCGTCATAGGGCACGTCGGTGGTGCCGATCAGGGTGAAGTCCCGCTCATAGGGGATCATGAAGACGACGCGACCGTCCGGGGACTGCAGGATATAGGGGTGCGGATGATCGAAGAGGGCGCGCACGACGATGTGCGAGCCCTTGATCAGCCTCACCCTCGCCGGCCGGTTGGACCCGACGATGCCGGAGAGGACCTGCTCCACCCAGGGGCCGCCGGCATTGACCAGGCCCCGGGCGAAGACGTCGCGCGCCGAACCATCGGCGGCGGTCAGTGTCACCTCCCAGCCGCCGTCGACCCGGCGCGCAGCCGTCGCCGGCGTGCGGGTCAGGACCGTCGCCCCGCGTTCGGCGGCATCGAGCGCGGTCAGGACGACGAGGCGCGAATCCTCGACCCAGCAGTCGGCATAGGTGAAGCCATGGGTCAGGCGGTCCTGGAGCGGCAAGCCGGCCGGATGCCGGTCGAGGCGAATGCCGGCCGAGCCCGGCAGGCGTTTGCGGCCGCCCAGATGGTCATAGAGGAAGAGGCCGAGGCGGATGAGCCAGGCCGGCCGCTGGCCGGCGTCATGGGGCAGGACGAATTCCAGCGGCCAGATAATGTGGGGAGCGGCCTTCAGCAGCACCTCCCGCTCGATCAGCGCTTCCCGGACCAGGCGGAACTCGTAGTACTCAAGATAGCGCAGGCCGCCATGAATCAGTTTCGACGACGCGGCCGACGTCGCATGGCCCAGATCCTTCGCCTCCGCCAACAGCACCTTCAGGCCCCGGCCGGCTGCATCGCGGGCGATGCCGGCACCGTTGATGCCACCGCCGATGACCGCGAGATCGAACCGGTCGTTGTCTGTCATGGCCACCCTTCCGCCGTCTGCACGGGCAGTTAGCCCGATCCGACAGACCCGGCCAAGACGGCAGGAAGCCGCTCTCCGCGGCGGAGAGCGGCTTCCGATAACTGCCGAGCCGGCAACGGGTCAGTTGGACGGCTTCAACTGGGCGATAATCGTCTCGATCCACTCGTCCGCCAGTTCGCCCAGTTCCGCATCGGTGCGATCCTGGATCGGGTGGGTGACGAAGACACCGGCGGCGTCGTAGCCAAGGGCCGCCGACTGTGCCGCCGCCGCCTCCACGAACTCGGTGGTGGCGACGAAAACGCCCGGAACGCCCCGCTCTTCAAGGTTCGTGATGTCATGCAAACTGCACGAGGTACACGAGCCTCAGTCGGCGAGACCTTCGATGACGACGTCGACTTCCGCAGCGATCCGGTGCTGCAGATCGACCGGTGCCGGCCGGGTGAAGGTCGGCTTCATGTAACGCTTGACCGTCAGTCCGCGCTCCTCCAGACGCGCCGACAGGCGGTCCAGGAACACGTTGCCCCGCGCTTTGGAGATGTCGAGCACGCCGACCGTCTTGCCATCCAGGGAGGATGGCCGGGCCATGCGTGCGCGCATCGTCGGCGCGCGTTCGGACGTCGGGTCGAGCAGGGTGAAGGTATCACTCATTCCCTGATCTCCCTGGTTTGCGGGCTCAGCCCCTTTTCGCCGGAAGCCGCCCAGCCACAGATGATGGCCGAGAACTTGCCGGCACCGCCACCGGCACGCACGATCGTCAGACCGCCCGGCCGGAATTTCTTCAGCATCTTGTCCGCCATCTTCTCCGGCATGCCCTCGGCCATGCCGTCCGCCCCGTTCACGACCTCGTGCCCCGGGATCGTCAGGATGTCGTTGATGCGCGTGTTCAAGTCGTCCTTGGACCAGCCCGCCGCGCGGAAAACGGCCAGGTGTTCCGGGCTGACCACCAGAATGGCGTCCGCCATGCCGAGCATCTTCGGATGATGGATTGCCCGCAAGCAGGTGGCGAAGCTGCGCGCCAGGCTTTCCGGGTCGCGCGACTTCTGGTCGACGATGCCCTGCACCCCCTCGCCGGAGAACAGGCTGACGGTCGACGTGCCGGGCGCGAAGCCGCGCTGGACCGACAGCGGTTCCCAGCAGGGGTCGGTCTCGTCCTCGGCAAAACAGAAGGTGTGCTTGCCCGGGTTGCCGAGGGTCGAGCGGTCGACGCCCTGGGGCCGGCCGCCGCCGACATTGCGGATCACCAGCTGGATCGCGCGGCCGATCGTCGAGTTTGCGCGGAAGCCCTGGCCCAGCGCATTCCCCTTCCAGTTCATGCCGATCCTGGCCGCGATCGGCCCGTTCACGATCGCCACCGGGCCGCCGAACATGGTGGTGGCGAGCAGTCCGTGCATGCCGAACTTGGGATCGCAGATGATCTCCATCGCGGTCAGGACGACCGGCATGTATTCAGGCTTGCAGCCGGCCATGACGGCGTTGATCGCGACCTTCTCGACCGTCACCGGGACGAGGTCGGGCGGCACCGCGCCGATCACCTCCTGCGGGTCGCGGCCGGTACCGGCGAGCATGCGGATCACCCGCTCCTCGGTCGGCGGCACCACCGGCAGGCCGTCGGTCCAGCCCTTGGCGAACATCATCTCCTGCTCGTCGTCGAGACCGGAGAGTTCGACCCGGCGGGCTGCCAGCTTCGAGTCCCCGAAGCGCGCCGCCAGCTTTTCCGGCATGCCGGGGTCGACCGACTTCGACCCGCAGCCCGGACGATTCTCCGGCAGGCCGTCGCCGAGGTCGGCGATGCCGGTCAGCCCGCGCCAGTCGCCGGTGTTCCAGCCGAACACGCGCGCCTTCTCCTCACCCCCCTCGAAGCGGATCAAGGTCGGCACGATCTCGATGTCGAGGTGGTAGGAGGCCTCGAGCGAAGTGTCGTCGACGACCCCGTCGACCGCCGGGAACGCAGGATCGTCCTGGGTGAAGATGTGGACACCCGGCTGTGCTGCCAGCGACGCCAGCACGGGTTCGATCAGCACACAGGTCGGGCAATCGCGCTTGACGACAGCGACCAGACCCTCGCGCGGCAACTCCATTCTCTCAATCCACCTACCGTTGACCGGACGAAGAGCCTAGCCAATGCTCGCACGTAAGAGAAAGCCCCGATAAAGAGATCCCGGATCCGTTGCAGACCTCCGTTGACCCCCCGGCGACCCGTGCGGCCGGGCTGCCCGCCGTCGATCGGGTGCTGGGCTGGGCACCGATCGAGGCCCTGATCGCCAGCCACGGCCGTGCCCTGGTCGTCGAGGCCGTCCGCGACCGGCTTGCCGCGACCCGCAAC
This sequence comes from uncultured Rhodospirillaceae bacterium, assembly GCA_964397055.1. Classification (GTDB taxonomy): domain Bacteria; phylum Pseudomonadota; class Alphaproteobacteria; order CAYNIS01; family CAYNIS01; genus CAYNIS01. The sequence goes on from CAYNIS010000269.1 coordinate 5,002, forward strand.
CGCCTTCTGGCCGGCGACATGCCGGATGTGTCGGAGGCAGCGCTGACCGCCGGAGTCGATCGGTACATCGGCCGCCTGACGGCACCGTCGCTGCGGCCGGTCCTGAACCTGACCGGCACGGTCTTGCACACCAATCTCGGCCGGGCCCCGCTGGCCGAAGAGGCGATCGCGGCGATGGTCGCCGTCGCGCGCGGCGGCTCGACCCTCGAATACGACATCGCGAAGGGCCGGCGCGGCGACCGCGACGACCATGTCGAGGAATGGGTGTGCCGCCTGACCGGGGCGGAGGCGGCGACCGTCGTCAACAACAATGCCGCCGCCGTGATGCTGGTGCTGGCAGCCCTCGCCACCCGGCGCGAGGTGCCGGTAAGCCGCGGTGAACTGATCGAGATCGGCGGCGCCTTCCGCC
>CAYNIS010000270.1:0-5400 GCA_964397055.1 uncultured Rhodospirillaceae bacterium
GAGGGCCGCCGAAATGCCGCCCTGGGCCGCCACCGTGTGGCTGCGGGTCGGGAACACCTTGGAGATGCAGGCCGTCTTCAGGCCCTTCTCGGCAAGGCCGAAGGTGGCGCGCAGACCGGCACCGCCGGCACCGACGACCACGACATCGTACTCATGTTCGACAATCGGGTAGGCGTTGCCCGTGATCCCCATCTCGATCCCTCCCGGCTCAGGCCGCCGCGGTGAACGCGACCTTCAGAATTGAAAAAACGCCGATCGCGGCGAGCGCGAAGCTCACCAGCTTGAGTGCGATCAGCGAGGCGATCTTGGTCGCTTCCGAATGGACATAGTCCTCGATGACCACCTGTGCCCCAAGAGAAGCGTGGTAGAATGTCGCAACGACCGTCAGCGTCATGAGAACGGCGTTGAGCGGTTGCGCCAGCCAGCCGGCGGCGGTCGCGTGATCGACGGTGGCGAGGCCGACGACGGCGGCAATGAACCAAACGGTGAGCGGCACCAGGGCGACGGCCGTCACCCGCTGCATCCACCAGTGATGGGTGCCGTCCTTGGCGGAGCCGAGGCCGCGGGCGCGGCCGAGCGGCGAACGATAGCTGGAAATCTGGGTCATGGTCGGTGTCCGGCGATGGAGGTCGGTCGCGGTGGGCGCTCGGCAGCGAGCAACAATCGTCAGGTGGCGAACGTCAGGCGGCGATCGTCAGCATGATCAGCCAGCCGAAGACGGTGAGGGCCGCCGACCCGCCGGCGGCGATCCACCCGCCCTTGTGCACGGCGTCGAGATCGAGGCCCCAGCCGGCGTCCCAGGCGAGGTGCCGGACGCCGTTCAGAAGGTGGTACATCAGCGACCACGACCAGCCGAGCATCAGGAGGATGCCGATCGGCGAGCCGACGAAGCCCTGGACCGTGGCGAACGCCTCCGGCCCGGTCGCCAGTGCGCCCAGCCACCAGACCAGCAGCAGGATTCCCGCGGTCAGCGCGATGCCGGTCGCCCGGTGCAGGATCGACAGGACCGAGGTGATCTGGGGCTTGTAGATCGTCAGATGCGGCGACAGCGGCCGCGCTTTGGTGGTCATGGCAGACTTCATCCCATTGATGAGGCGGCCTTCGAATCCGCGTCTCGGCAGAGCCGTCGTTCATGTCGCGGGGCGGACCCCCGTGATCCGGACAACTTCTTCCTTACCCGTGGTTTATAGGTGGTGATTGATTGCGTCGTCCATAGTCTGGACGATGGTAACGATGTCTCACCCGGTCCGTTCGCGACCCCTTTCCAGCCGGCCTTACTTGCTAATGCGAAGTATTCTCTCCATCCAATCCCATGTCGCCTTCGGCTATGTCGGCAACCGCGCCGCGGTCTTCCCGCTGCAGCGCCTCGGCCATGACGTGATCGCCGTCAACACGGTCCAGTTCTCCAACCACACCGGCTACGGGTCGTGGACGGGAGAGGTCTTCACGGCGGACCACATCGCCCGGCTGGTCGACGGCATTGCCGAACGCGGGGCACTCGGCCAGTGCAGTGCGGTGCTTTCCGGCTATGTCGGCGATGCCGGCCTGGGCGCGGTCATCCTCGACAGCGTCGCCCGGGTGCGGGAGGCCGCACCCGGTGCGCTCTATGTTTGCGACCCGGTGATGGGCGACGTCGGCCGCGGCATCTTCGTGCGCGACGGCATTCCGGAGTTCTTTCGGGAACGCGCCGTGCCGGCCGCCGACATCGTCACCCCCAACCAGTTCGAGATCACGCTGCTGACCGGGATCGAGGTGACGTCGATGGCAAGCGCGCTTCAGGCGACGGCGGCCCTACGTCAGACCGGCCCCGGCATCTGCGTGCTGACCAGCCTGGTCCGGAAGGAGGCCGCGCCCGGCCATATCGAGATGCTGGTCGACACCGGCCCCGCCCATGGCGACGGCGCGTGGCTGGTGGCGACACCGGCGCTGGACTTCGACCCGCCGCCGAACGGCGCGGGCGACTTCGTGTCGGCCGTCTTCCTCGCCCACTACCTGCAAAGCCGGGACCCTGCGACCGCGCTGGAACGGGTCGCGGCGGCGATCTATCACGTCTTCACCGTCACCCACGCGATCGGGACGCGCGAATTGCAGGTGGTGGCCGCCCAGGACGGCATCGTCGCCCCGCCGGAACGGTTCTCGGCGACCCGGGTGCGCTGACCGCCGGTTTCAGGCGCGGGCGCGGGGTCGATTGTGGTCGAAGCGTGGCGCGGCGGGCCGGGGCGTTGCCGGTGCGATAGCCGCACCCCACCTGATCGTCCGGCCCGCCCTGCACGAGGATCGTCCGACCATGACGCGCTTCCTTCCGATTGCCGCTGTCTTCGCCCTCCTCGGTGCCACGGCCGCCCCGCCGGCCGGGGCGGAGGTGTTCGGGGCGGAGACCTTCACCCTCTCGAACGGCATGGAAGCGGTGGTCATCTCCAACCACCGCGCGCCGATCGTCAGCCACTATGTCTGGTATCGGGCCGGGGCAGCGGACGAGCCGCCGGGCAAGTCGGGCATCGCCCACTTCCTCGAACACCTGATGTTCAAGGGCACGGACACCGTCCCGCCGGGCGAATTCTCGCGCACCGTCGCCCGCCTCGGCGGCCGTGACAACGCCTTCACCTCCCAGGACTACACGGCCTACTTCCAGTCGATCGCCCGCGACCGGCTGGAGGACGTCATGCGGCTCGAAGCCGACCGCATGCAGAACCTCACCCTCTCCGACGAGGTGGTGCTGCCGGAACGCGACGTGATCCTCGAAGAACGCGGCCGGGTGATCGAGAGCGACCCCAGCCGGCGCCTGTCGGAGGAGATGTCGGCCGCCCTCTACGTCCATCACCCCTACGGCACGCCGATCATCGGCTGGCGCCACGAGATGGAAGAGCTGACGCGCGAGGATGCGCTAGACTGGTACCGCACCTGGTACAGCCCGCAGAACGCGATCCTGGTCGTTTCCGGCGACATCACGGTCGAGGAGCTGAAGCCGCTCGCCGAGGAGATCTACGGCGTCATCCCGGCACGGGACATCTCGGAACGGGTCCGGGTTGCCGAGCCCCAACTGCTTTCCGACCGGCGCGTCATCGTGCGCGACGAGAACGTCCGCCAGCCGCGCCTGCAGCGCCGCTATCTGGCGCCGGGCGGCGGGGAGGAGGGCGACCGCTACGGCTACGCCCTCCAGCTCCTCGCCGATATCCTCGGCGGCGGGCAGTCGAGCCGGCTCTACACCAGGCTCGTCATCGATGGGGAACTTGCGAGCCAGGCCTGGGCCTACCACGCCGCCCCGCGCCTTGATTTGTCGGAGATGGTCTTCGGCCTCGACCCGCGCGGCGACACCGCGGTCGAAACCCTCGAAGCCGCCCTCCAGGCGGAGATCGACCTCCTGCTCGCCGAGGGCGTGAGCGAGGACGAACTCGCGCGCGCCAAGCGCCGCATCCTCGCCGATGCCATCTACGCCCGGGACAGTGTCTCCTGGCCGGCACGGGTGATCGGCCAGGCGCTGACCACCGGCAATACGGTCGCCGATGTGGAGGCCTGGCCGGAGAAGATCGAGGCGGTGACGGTCGAGGACATGACTGCCGCGATCGAGCGCGTGTTCCGGGACAAGCCCTCGGTCACCGGCCTCCTGCTGCCGGCCGAAACCACCCGGGCCGCCACCCGGTAACGTTTTCAGCCAACAACGTTTTCGACGCACGGCGTCGCCCGCAACGGAAAGGCCTCCGACAGATGCGCCCGTTCCGCACCTTTCTGCTTGCCGTCCTCGCTCTCCTGGTGACGCGGCCGGCCGCCGCCCTGATCGAGGTCGAGGAGATCACGACCCCGGCCGGTATCGACCTGTGGCTGGCCCAGGACGACACCGTGCCGCTGGTCGCCTTCGAATTCATCCTGGTGCCGGGCGGCAGTGCGCTCGACCCGGACGGCAAGGAGGGGCTGACCCAGATCGCGGCCCAGATGCTGCGCGAGGGGTCGGGCGAGCGCGACGCCAAGACCTTCCAGCAGACGCTGGAGGACAACGCGATCCGGCTCTCCTTCTCGATCGATCGGGATGCCTTCGGCGGCAGCCTGGAAACGCTTTCCGAGAACAAGGAACTGGCATTCGAGCTCCTGACCGATGCGCTGAGCACGCCGCATCTCGACGCCGACGATTTCGAACGGCAGAAGGCCTCCCTCCTCAACCGCCTGAATGCGGAGGTGCGCCAACCCAACCGGGTCGCGTGGCGCCTGCTCGAGCACCTGGTGTTCGACGGCCATCCCTATCAGCACCAGCCGACCGGCACCGTGGCCGGGGTCGAGGCCATCAGGCTCGACGACATCCGCCCGGCGCTCGATGCGCGCTTCGCCCGCGACCGGCTGCTGGTGTCCATGGTCGGCGACATCTCCGAGGAGGACGCGGTGCGGCTGGTCGACCAGGTGTTCGCCGCCTGGCCGGAAACAGTGCCCGACGCGGCGGAGGTCCCAGCCCCGCCGCCCGCCATCCAGAACGGCGCCGGCGCGGTGTTCCTGCACGAACGCGCGGGCCCGCAGTCGATCATCGCCATGGCCCAGCGCGGGCCGAAGCGCAGCGACCCCGACTGGCATGCCGCGCGGATCATGAACTACACGCTCGGCGGCGGCAGCTTCGCGTCCCGCCTGATGCAGGAGGTGCGCGAGAAGCGCGGCCTGACCTATGGCGTGTTCAGCTTCCTCGCCCCCTATGACGAAATCGGTCTGATCATGGCCGGCACCACCTCCGCCAACGAGACCGCGGCCGAGGCCTATCGGATCATGCGGGAGGAATGGCAGCGCATGGCGGAGGGCGGCATCACCGACGCCGAGCTCGAGGGGGCGAAGACCTATCTGGTCGGGGCCCTGCCGTTGCGCCTGACCTCCAACCCGGGGATTGCCAAGATCCTGCTTCAGATGCGCCGCTACGACCTCGGCATCGACTATCTGGAACGCTACGAGCAGTACCTTCTGGACGTGACCGCCCGGGATGTCGCGCGCGTCGCCAAGCGCTTCCTGATCCCGGGCCGGCTGACCGTGGTCGCGGTCGGCACGCCGGAGGGCCTGGAAGCCACCGACATGGTCGACGACCTGCCTTTCTGACCGGCGGGTCTTCCAGGCATCAGGTAGCCGGGAAAGCCTTCCCCCTCGGGGGAAGGTGGCCGAAATGCGCAGCGCCGAGGCTGGGTGCGGGGGGGGTGTATAAGGCCCCCACCCGCGCGCGCGTCACGCGCGCGACCTCCTCCAAAGGGGAGGTTTGCCTTCCATCGCCTCAGTCCAGGCATCAGATGGCCGAGAAAGCCGTCCCCCTTGGGGGAAGGTGACCGAAATGCGCAGCTCTTTGGCCGGATGGGGGTCGGACAAGGCCCCCACCCGCGCACGCTTCACGCGCGCGACCTCCTCCAAAGGGGAGGTTTGCCTTCCATCGCCTCAGTCCAG
>CAYNIS010000271.1:0-5397 GCA_964397055.1 uncultured Rhodospirillaceae bacterium
GGCCGAGGGGCCGGAAACGGTGGCGGCGGTGATCGGCGAGCCGGTGATCGGTGCGTCGGGCGGGGCGATCGTGCCCCCGGACGGCTATTGGCAGGCGGTGCGCGAGATCTGCGACCGCCACGACGTTCTGTTGATCGCGGACGAGGTGATGACCGGCCTGGGGCGAACCGGCACCCGCTTCGCGGTCGAGCATTGGGACGTCACCCCGGACATCCTGGTCGCCGGCAAGGGCCTCGCCGGCGGCTACGCGCCGCTCGGCGGCGTCTTCGCCGGGGCACGCGTCGCCGACCCGCTGGCCGCCAAGGGCTGGCTGCCGATGTACACCACCTTCGGCGGCTCGACGACGGCGGTCGCCGCCGCCAACAGCGTGCTCGACATCATGGCGCGCGAACGGCTGGTCGACCGGGTGGGCGAGATGGCGCCGGTGATGGAACGGGCGCTCGCCCGCCTCAACCAGCACCCCAACGTCGCGGAGGTGCGCGGCAAGGGCCTCCTCTGGGCGGTCGAAATCGTCGCCGACAAGGAAACCCTGGAACCCTTCCCGGCCGAAGCCGGCGTCGGCATCAAGACCGTGATGGCGGCGATGCGAAAGGGGGCATGGGTCTATCCGGGCGGCAACGGCCCGGTGCGCGACGTCGTCTGCCTCGGCCCCGCCTTCACCGTGTCGGAGGAGGAGATCGAGCGCATCGCCACGATCCTGGAAGCGGCGATCACAAAGGCCTGCGCCGCTGCCACCCTGCCCGCCGCGATCGGCAAGCACTGAGGCGCCGGTCAGGTAAAGACGGTCAGGTAAAGACGGTCAGGCCGCCGACTTCTTCTGCGCCTCGGCGATCGGATCGTAGGCGAGGTTGGGGGCGAGCCAGCGTTCCGTCTCCTCCAGCGTCATGCCCTTGCGCCGGGCATAGTCCTCGACCTGGTCGCGCTCGATCTTGCCGACGCCGAAATAGCGCGCATCCGGATGGCCGAAATAGAAGCCGCTGACCGCCGCCGCCGGGTGCATGGCAAAGCTCTCGGTCAGCTCGATCCCGGCATTGGCCTCGGCGTGCAGGATGTCGAACAGGGAGCGCTTCTCGGTATGGTCCGGACAGGCCGGATATCCGGGAGCCGGCCGGATGCCGCGATAGCGCTCCTTGACCAAGTCCTCGTTCGCCAGTTCCTCATGGGGATCATAGCCCCAGAACTCCTTGCGCACGCGTTCGTGCATGCGCTCGGCGAAGGCCTCGGCAAAGCGGTCGCCCAGCGCCTTCACCATGATCGAGGCGTAGTCGTCGTGCTCTTCCGTCTCGAAGCGCTTGGCGATGTCGTCGACCGCCTGCCCGGTGGTGACCGCGAAGCCGCCGATATAGTCGGCCACACCTGAAGCCTTCGGTGCCACGAAATCAGCGAGGCAGAGATGCGGGCGGTCGCTGCCCTCCCGCCGGGCCATCTGCTGGCGCAGGAAATGCAGTCGAGTCAGCACCTTCGTGCGGCTCTCGTCGGTGTAGAGCTCGACGTCGTCGTCACCCACCCGGTTGGCCGGCCAGAAGCCGATCACCGCCTTCGGGGTGAACCACTTCTCCCCGATGATCCGCTGCAGCATGGATTGCGCGTCGGCGAAAAGACTGCGGGCGGTCTCGCCGACCACGTCGTCCTCCAGGATCGCCGGGAAGCGGCCGTGCAGGTCCCAGGTGGAAAAGAACGGGCCCCAGTCGAACCGGCTGGCGAGCTCGGCGAGGTCGTAGTCCTCGAACACCTTGAGGCCGAGTTCGGGCGTTTCGACCCGATAGTCGGTCCAGTCGATCTTGACCCGGTTGGCCCGCGCGCGCGCGACTGGCTCCCGCTCCCGATCGGTCTGGCCGGCCAGGTAGGCTTCGCGGATCTGCGTGTACTCGTCCGCGATCTCGGTGACGTAGGGGGCGCGCTGCGTTTCCGACATGAGCCGGCTGCAGACGCCGACCGCCCGGCTCGCGTCGGTGACGTAGATCACCGGACCGTCGTAGTTCGGCTTGATCTTGACCGCGGTGTGCGCCTTCGACGTGGTCGCCCCGCCGATCAGGAGCGGGATGTCGAGACCCTGGCGCTGCATCTCCGCGGCGACGAAGCACATCTCGTCGAGGGACGGGGTGATCAGGCCGGAGAGCCCGATCATGTCCGCCTTCTCCGCCTTCGCGGTCTCCAGGATCTTCGCCATCGGCACCATGACGCCGAGGTCGATGACCTCGAAGTTGTTACACTGGAGGACCACGCCGACGATGTTCTTGCCGATGTCGTGGACGTCGCCCTTGACCGTGGCGATGACCATCTTGCCGTTGGACTGCTGCGGCGCGTCCCCCTTCTCTGCCTCGATATAGGGGAGGAGATAGGCCACCGCCTTCTTCATCACGCGGGCGGACTTGACCACCTGCGGCAGGAACATCTTGCCCGACCCGAACAGGTCGCCAACGATGTTCATGCCGTCCATCAACGGCCCCTCGATGACGTGCAGCGGGCGCTCGGCGGCCGCGCGCGCCTCTTCCGTATCCTCGTCGATGTAGTCGGTGATGCCATGGACGAGGGCATGGGCCAGACGGTCGGTGACCGGCCCCTCGCGCCAGGTCAGGTCGACCTTGCGTTCGGCCGCCCCGCCGCCCTTGTACTTCTCGGCGATCTCCAGCAAGCGCTCGGTGCCGTCCGACCGGCGGTTGAGGACGACGTCCTCGCACGCCTCGCGCAGCTCCTCCGGGATGTCGTCATAGACGTCGAGCTGGCCGGCATTGACGATGCCCATGTCCATGCCCGCGGGAATGGCGTGGTAGAGGAAGACCGAGTGCATCGCCCGGCGCACCGGCTCGTTGCCGCGGAAGGAGAAGGAGAGGTTCGAAACCCCGCCGGAGATGTGACAGTGCGGCAGGTTCTCGCGAATGCGGCGGGCGCCCTCGATGAACTCGATGCCGTAGTTGTCGTGCTCCTCGATCCCGGTCGCGACCGCGAAGATGTTGGGATCGAAGATGATGTCTTCCGGCGGGAAGCCGACGCGGTCGACCAGGGTGCGGTAGGAGCGCTCGCAAATCTCGAACTTGCGATCGGCGACGTCGGCCTGGCCCTCCTCGTCGAAGGCCATGACCACGACCGCAGCACCGAAGCGCTTGACCTTCTTCGCCTGGGCGACGAACGCGTCCTCACCCTCCTTCAGGCTGATCGAGTTGACGATCGACTTGCCCTGGACGCATTTCAGGCCGGCCTCGATGATCTCCCATTTCGAACTGTCGATCATCACCGGCACCTTGGCGATGTCCGGTTCGGAGGCGATGAGGTTCAGGAAGCGGACCATCGCCGCCTTCCCGTCCAGCATGCCCTCGTCCATGTTGACATCGATCACCTGGGCGCCGTTCTCGACCTGCTCGCGCGCCACCTCGACCGCGGTGTCGTAGTCGCCGTTCAGGATCAGCTTCTTGAACTTGGCGGATCCGGTGACGTTGGTGCGTTCGCCGATGTTGACGAACCGGGTGCCGGCCCCGGCACCCGCGCCGGCGCTGTCAAAGCTCATCAATCGTTCCTCAGGCTGCGATCGTGAAGGGCTCGAGGCCGGACAGGCGCATGGCGACCGGCACGTCGGGGATGGCGCGCGGGGTCTTGCCGGCCACCGCGTCGGCGATCGCCTTGATGTGGCCGGGCGTCGTCCCGCAACAGCCGCCGACGACATTGACCAGCCCCTCGGCCGCCCAGTCGCCCAGGAAACTCGCCGTCGTCTCGGGCATTTCGTCGTAACCGCCGAATTCGTTCGGCAGTCCGGCATTGGGATAGGCGGAGACCCGCACATTTGCGACCCGCGACAACTCGACGACGTAGGGTCGGAGAAGGTCGGCGCCGAGCGCACAATTGAGCCCGACGGAAAACGGCCGGGCATGGCGGACCGAGTTCCAGAAGGCCTCCGCCGTCTGGCCGGAAAGGGTGCGGCCCGACGCGTCGGTGATGGTACCGGAGATCATCACCGGCAGGCTTTCGCCGATCTCCTCGAAGAACTCGTCGATCGCGTAGAGTGCCGCCTTGGCGTTCAGCGTGTCGAAGATCGTCTCCACCAGGATGACGTCGGCACCGCCGTCGTAGAGACCCGTCGCGGCCTCCTTGTAGGCCGCCGCCAGCTCGTCGAAGCTGGTGTTGCGCTTGCCCGGATCATTGACGTCCGGGCTGATCGACGCGGTCCGGTTGGTCGGGCCGATGGCGCCCGCGACCCAGCGGATGCGGCCGTCCCCGGCTTCCAGGTCGTCCGCGACCTCCCGCGCGAGGCGGGCCGAGACCTCGTTGATCTCGTAGGCCAGCGATTCCATCGCGTAGTCGCCCTGGGCGATGGTGGTGGCGGAGAAGGTGTTGGTCTCGGCGAAGTCCGCACCGGCCTCGTAGTACTGCTTGTGGATCGCCTTGATGATCTCCGGCCGGGACAGGGACAGGATGTCGTTGTTGCCCTTGATATCCGTGTGCCAGTTGTGGAACCGGTCGCCGCGATAGCCGGCCTCGTCCAGGTCGTATCCCTGGATCATGGTACCCATGGCACCGTCGATGACGAGGATGCGTTTCTCGACCTCTCGGTAGAGGGCTTCGATGCGGGTCTTGCGGTCGGACATATGAAGGCTCCGGGCCGGCTGGCGTAGTGAGATATTTAGATATAAAGAAGTCTTGATGCGATTTGAAGCTCATCCCATTGCCGCCGCCATCCTGGCATGGCTGGCGACTGCCGTCATGGGTGCGGTCATGGCCGATCCTGCCGCAGCCCGCCCCATGCGCGTGGTCTCCCTCAACCTGTGCACCGACCAGTTGCTGGTGCTGCTGGCGGACCCGGAACAGATCGCGGGGCTGAGCCCGCTTGCCCGCGACCCCGGCATCTCCTTCGTCGCCGACCGGGCCCGGTCCTTCCCGACCGTGGCCGGGGAGGCGGAAGCGCTGATCGCCGCGCGCCCGGATCTGGTCGTCGGCGGGGTGTTCGGTGCCCGCAGCGCGCTTCAGATCGCCGAGGCCAAGGGCATACCGATCACCCGCATCGGGATCGCCCGGGACTTCGACGACATCGCCCGCGACACCCGCACCATCGCCGACGTGATCGGACAAACGGGCCGGGCCGAGAAGCTGCTGGCCGACATGGCGGCGATCCTGGCGGACGACGATCGTCCCGATCCGCCCCGGACGGTGCTCAGCCTCGGCGCCGGCGCTTTCGTCGCGGGATCGGGCACGCTCTGGGACGCCGTTCTCGACCGCGCCGGCCTTGCCAACCACGCCGCGGCACTGGGCATCGACGGCTACGGTTTCCTTAACGTCGAGGACGTTGTCGCCGCCCCGCCCGACATCCTGGTGCTGGGTCGGGTGCCGGCGGATCGTCCCTCCCAGTCCCAGGCGATCCTGACGCATCCCGCCCTGGCGAGGGCGTACGATCTGTACCCGGGCGCC
>CAYNIS010000272.1:0-5375 GCA_964397055.1 uncultured Rhodospirillaceae bacterium
CCGGCCAACGATCGCCGTCGGGGTATCCGGCGGCCCTGACAGCCTGGCGCTCCTCGCTGCGCTCGCCGGATGGTCGGCACGCGCGGGCGGCGCGGTCATCGCCCTCACCGTCGATCACGGACTGAGGCCCGACAGCGCCGACGAGGCGACGCTGGTGGCCGATGCGGCACGCCTGTTCGGTGTTGCGCATCACGTCCTTCGCTGGACCGGACCGAAACCGAAGACCGGCCTTCAGGCGGCGGCGCGGGCCGCGCGCAGAGGTCTCCTGCACCGGTGGTGTCGGGATCAGGGTGTCCTCTACCTCGCCCTCGCGCATCACCGCGACGATCAGATCGAAACGGTGATCCAGCGGCTCGGCCATGGCAGCGGGATCGACGGCCTGGCGGGCATGCGTCCGGTAACGGTTGACGACGCCGTCCTGGTGCTGCGGCCGTTCCTGGAGGTTGCCAAGACACGGCTGGTGGCGAGCGTCGATGCCCTCGGCCTTGCCGCCGCGGACGATCCGACGAACGCCTCGCCGGACTTCGCCCGTGGCCGGGTGCGCGCGGCGGGTGCCGCCTTGGCCGCTCTCGGCCTGGACGGCCCCGGCCTTGCCCTGGTCGCGGAAAAGCAGGCGCGCGCGCGCGACGCCCTGAACGACATCGCCGACGGGATCACAGCACAGGCGGTCTCGATCGCCCCCGAGCGCTATGCGCTGATCGACCCCGGCCCGATCGAGGCCGCGCCGGAGGACCTGCGCGGGCGCATCCTGGCCACGGTCCTTGCGGCGGTCAGGGCACGCCCCTATCCGGTGCGCGATCACCGGCTTCTTCGTCTCCTGCGCGGCGCGATGGCGGGCGAGGGGCTGCTGCCGGCCCAGCCGGTGACACTGGGCGGATGCCTGCTGCAGGGCTGGCGCGGCCGGCTCCTGGTACACCGGGAACCCGTCCAGACGCACAGGGCCGAACTGCCGCCCGGCGGGTCGATTCCCTGGGACGGTCGGTTCCGGATCACCGACCGGCGCGACAGCGGCCCTCCCCTCGAGATCGGCCGGCTGGAGACCACCGGCATCGCCGCCGCGCGATCCCTCGGCCTCGGCACCGCGCTGGCGCGCATACCTCCGCCGGTTCGGCCGGGACTGCCGGCGATCCGGGATGGAAAGAGGCTGGTCGCCGTCCCGCACGTCGACGACACGAGCTTCCGGATCGAACCTTGCGGGCCGGGGCGGCTCGCCTGAGGCGACGTGCAACTTCCAGCCGCTCTCGGCTATGGCGCCGACCGCCCGGCCTGCGCTACGCTGTCCTGATGTGCTTGATCCAGCTTGCTTGAGGTTTCCCCGGCATTATCTCTCATCCAACGGTGTGGAGATTGCATCGGTGTCGGACAGGCGGGATCGCGATGGTTGCTCCCGTGTGAGGTCTGACGTGACGGAAGGACGGCCCACGTGAACAATATCGGTCGGAACCTGGCGCTCTGGGTGATCATCGCCCTCTTGCTCGTAGCGCTGTTCAACATGTTCCAGTCGTCCACGCCGCGCGGCGGCTTCGAGACGGCGAAATACTCCGAGTTCCTGGAGGAACTGGACGCCGAGAACATTTCGACCGTGACCATCAAGGGCGACACGCTGACCGGCACGCTCAGGAATTCACCGAGCACGCGCTTCCGCGTCCACATCCCCGAGGGCGAGGGTGAGAACATCGTCGACCGCCTTTCCGGCCGGGTCGACGACTTTGACGTCATTCCGGATGACGACGGTCCCAACCTCTTCATCATCCTCTTGAACTGGTTCCCGCTGCTGCTGCTGGTCGGTGCCTGGATCTACATCATGCGCCAGATGCAGGGCGGCGGCGGCAAGGCGATGGGCTTCGGCAAATCGCGCGCGCGGATGCTGACGGAGAAGGCAGGACGCGTCACTTTTGACGACGTCGCCGGCATCGACGAGGCCAAGAACGAGCTCGAGGAGATTGTTGAGTTCCTGAAGGACCCGCAGAAGTTCCAGCGCCTCGGCGGCAAGATCCCGAAGGGCGTGCTCCTCGTCGGCCCCCCGGGCACGGGCAAGACACTGCTCGCCCGCGCGATCGCCGGCGAAGCAAACGTCCCATTTTTCACCATCTCCGGCTCCGACTTCGTCGAAATGTTCGTCGGTGTCGGCGCGTCGCGCGTCCGCGACATGTTTGAACAGGGCAAGAAGAACGCGCCCTGCCTGATCTTCATCGATGAGATCGATGCGGTCGGGCGCCACCGGGGTGCCGGTCTTGGCGGCGGCAATGACGAACGCGAGCAGACGCTGAATCAGCTCCTGGTCGAGATGGACGGGTTCGAGGCAAACGAGGGGGTGATCCTGATCGCCGCCACCAACCGTCCGGACGTCCTCGACCCCGCCCTGATGCGCCCCGGTCGCTTCGACCGGGAGGTCGTCGTGTCGAACCCGGACGTCGGCGGTCGGGAGAAGATCCTCAAGGTGCATATGCGCAAGGTGCCTCTGGCGGCGGATGTCGAGCCGCGCACGATAGCGCGCGGCACACCCGGCTTCTCCGGAGCCGATCTCGCCAACCTGGTGAACGAGGCCGCTCTGCTCGCCGCCCGATTCAACAAGCGCGTCGTGACCATGGCCGATTTCGAGGCGGCCAAGGACAAGGTCATGATGGGCGCCGAGCGCCGGTCCATGGTGATGAGCGACGAGGAGAAGAAGCTCACCGCCTATCATGAGGCGGGCCACGCCATCGTCGGCATCGTCATGGGCGACAACGACCCGCTGCACAAGGTCACCATCATTCCGCGCGGTCGTGCGCTCGGGGTCACGGCGTTCCTGCCGGAGGGCGACCGCTACTCGATGATGCGCAAGCAGTGCATCGCCCGGCTTGCCATGACCTATGGCGGCCGCGCGGCGGAAGAGCTGATCTTCGGCGACGAGGCGGTGACCAACGGCGCAATGGGCGACATCTCCTCCGCAACCCGGCTCGCGCGCGCCATGGTCACGGAATGGGGCTTCTCGGAGAAGCTCGGCCCGGTGCGCTACAACGCCAACGAGCAGGAGGTCTTCCTCGGCCATTCGGTGACCCAGACCCAACACGTCTCGGAAGATACGGCACAGCTTATTGACGAGGAGGTCCGACGCATGATCGAGGAGGCGCAAGTCACTGCCCGGCGCATCCTGACCGACAACATGGATGCCCTCCACCGGCTGTCGAACGCACTGCTGGAGTACGAAACGCTGAATGCCGAGGAAGTCCATGCGATCATGCGGGGCGACGAGATCCAGCGCGATGACGACCCGTCTGGCGAACCGCCGCCGAGCGACACGCCGCCGTCGTTGATCAAGCCGGGCTCGGGTCGGCGCTCCTCGGTGCCGCCGGGGGGTGGCTTTTCGCCCGAACCCCAGGCCGGCCGGACGATCCACGAGGAGTGATCGCCCGGGAGGGGTGATGCTCCGGCACGCCGGGCAGGATTGGCAAAGGGCGCGGCTCCGATCTGGAACCGCGCCCCTTGTCTGTTGAGCATTGTCTGTTGAGCATCGTCTGTTGAGCATCGTCTGTTGAGCGTCTTCGCGACGGCCTCTCGACCCCGTGGGTCGGCTTTGGCAATCAAGCGGCCGGCTGGGCTGCCGCCTCCGGTCCGCACAACCGCCCGATCACATAGTCCAGGTCACCGCTGTCGAGCTCCTCGAACTGGGTCAGGATGCGCTCTGCCACGCGCCGGCGGTGGCGTTCCAGATCATCCGGCTCGCCGTCGAAGTCGGTCTCGGCCACCACCTGCAGTCCGACCCGGATCGCCGGCAGCAGCTTGTCCGGCAGACCCGCCTTGGTCACCAGGCGCTGCAGGCCCAGCTGGCCCTGGTCGTGAATGAGGAGCTGGGCGTTCGAAACCGGGACCTCGGCACGCACCGCGAGGCCGGCCTCGAAGAAGCTCACGTCGCCGAAGAACAAGGAGCGCAGGATCAGGCTGTCGGTCAGCTGGTTGCGCGCCTGGAGATCGGCGGCCATCTGGCTCACATCCGGTCCCGGCATGCTCGACGCCAGCGACAGCAATGCCCGCTCCCGGCTTTGCAGCAGGAGGTCGGTGACAACATCCTCCGACAGGTTGTAGCGCTGCATCAACTGGTCGCGCAGGCTGTCGGAAACCAGCGTCATGAGCCGATCGGTGATGCTGACCGGCAGGCTGCCACGCTGTGCCATCGGCGCCTGCACCATCGGGTCGTGGCCGAACTTGTCGATCGCCCGGCCGAACCCCTCCTCGCTGACCTGAGCCCCCTCGTTCGCCATCAGCGTCGCGACGACGCTCGACGTGCCATGCTCGATCAGCGCGTCCGACAGCACCTCCGACACCGTTTCGCGCCGGGCCACCGCGGACTGTTTGTCGGCGTCGGCGGCCCGCACGATCTCCACCAGGTCGTCGTCGGTCAGGACGGTGGAATACTGCAGGACCGGGATCGAAACCTCGGCGACGTCCTGGGCGAGCTTGATCGCCAAATCATGCGGCAACCGCTGGGAGGTCTTGAGGGTGTCGGCAAGCGCCGATCGGACCAGCACCTCGGCATCGCGCGTCATCGCCTCGATGATCGCGACGGCGTGCGCACGCTCCGCGTCTGTGAGCGCCGTGCTGTCGAGCGAGCCGCCGACCTTGGCCGCCAGCTCCGCCCGCTGCTCCGCGGTCGGTCCGGCCATCAGCCGCTCGACGTCGGCCTGGCTCAATCCCGGCTTGTCAGTATCCGCGACCATGCCCCGTTCCATCTCCGCCGGCGGGGACCCCCTCCCGCACAGTGTTGGATCTCGATAAATAATTGTGCGCCGTCGAGTCGCGCGGCGCCACCCAAAACAACAACCCAGGGGCCGCGACCGTCAGGGCAGCAGGCCCGCTTCGCGATAGTAGCTTTCGGCGGCGGCGTGCAGGGGTGCCGTCAGGCCGTCCCGTACCATGCGTTCGGCCTCCAGCCCGGCAAAGGCCGGATGGATTTCCCGCAAGGCGTCAAGGTTGGAGAACATGGCGTCAACCAGAGCGGTCACCACGTCATCGGCAAGGTCCGCGGAGGCGACGACCGTCGCGACGACGCCGACGCTTTCGACCGGCTCTGCATTGCCCGGATAGATGCCGCCGGGAATCGTGGCCATGGCGTAGAACGGGTGCGACGCGATCAGTGCCGCGGATGCTTCCCGGTCGATCCCGAGGATCCGGTTGTCACAGCGGCTGGTCGCCTCGAACACCGAGCCGTTCGGGTGGCCGGCGGCGAAGACGACGGCGTCCAGTCTTTGCCGGCGGGGAAAATTTCATCGCGTTGCCGATGAGATTGTCCAACACCTGCCGCACGCGGTGCGGATCCGCGGTCAGGCGCGAAAGATTTGGCGGGCAAATCACCGTGAAACACAACGCTTTCGCTTTTGCAACCGGTTCAAAATTTT
>CAYNIS010000273.1:0-5373 GCA_964397055.1 uncultured Rhodospirillaceae bacterium
CCTCTCCAGGAACCGTGAATGGGCGCCGATCTTGGCCGCGACCAGCGCAGCCGAGAGACGATCGCGCGCCGGGCCGTGGCAGCACACCGCGTACTGGGCCAGGCGGATCCGGACATCCGCGTGGGGCTTGCCGAGCAGTGTCGCCGTCGGCTGCAGCCCCAGCCCCGAGAGCACGACGAGGCCGGTGCCGTTGCGCCATAGCTCCGACAGGACCCGGGTCGAGACCGTCGCCTGGGCAGAGACGACGACGCGGTCAAGCTGGGCGCCGGGCGTCGACAGGCGGCGGCCGTCGGGCGGCTTCAGGACGACCGCGCCCGCGTCCCATTCGATGGAAGTCCCGCGGCGATCGACATAGAGCGTGGACATGGCAGGCGTCCTGGTCAGCCAACGTAGAAGAAGCGCGGGTCGCGGGGCTGGATGGCGATGCCGAGGGTAAGGGTGGCGGAGCGCGGGTCGAGCCGGAGCAGCACGACGCTGTCCTCGCTGGGGTCGATGCGCTCCCCGATGGCGGACATGAGCTCCTGGCGCTCGCCCGACGTGAGCCAGCACTCGTGCACCGACTTCTGCCCGCCCGTCGCGTAGCCCTTGACCGCGTCGAGCACGCGGGTGCCACGGCCTGGATGGCCGACGTCATAGGCGACAAGGTAGAGGCGACGGCTGGTCATGGTGCGGCCGGGGCTTCGGGTTCCCCGGCAGGATTGCGCGAAGAGGCCCCGGTTGCCGCCATGGAAAGCTTTCGATGGCGGCCGCCCCCGATGGCGAAGGCCTCGCCCCCGGAAATCCGGGGCCTGCTGGAGACCCGTATGCCCAAGCCGTCGGCCCGGTCGGTCGCCTCGCCGGATCAACGCTGGCCGGCGGGCCCTGGAAGCACCGATCCGGGAACCGAACCAGCCGCCCTCTTGCCCGTCCGCTTGGCCACGGCGACCATGCCCCGCGGGAATGGCGGGCCTTGGAGGCGAGCGCATGCGGCCGCAGTCCCATCGCCGCCTTCCCGCCGGCCGACAACGAAGGTGTCTGTGCCGACTGCTACGGGCTGGGGCCGGTTTCGGTCTGGCCGCGGCTGCAGCGGGGCGGGAGCGCACTCATCAAGCGCGACCTGGACGAAATCGAGTTTTGGGGCGTCCGCGACAACCGGGGTCCTGGTGTTCAGCCCGGGCCTGGAATCGGGCGCCAGGGGACCGGCTGGGAGGGGTGGGTCCGCCCCTCACCCTCGTCAGGGAATGACGATCACGTCCTCGGCGGGTGGGTCGGCGTAGAGGTGCTGGATCAGCCCGGCCCGGCGCTCGCGGGTCGCGCGCTGGTTGATGTAGCCCTTGTCGGTGATCTCGTTGGCATCAGGTTGCGGTGGCTCGGTCATGATCAGGACCCTATGCACCTGGGTCGACGATCCCCGGTGTTCCTGGTTCCAGCGGGTCAGCGCGTTCCGCACATGGGCGACGATCTCCGGCGATCGCACCAGATGCTCCGGAGTGTCCTTGAGCGCGTGGTCGGTGCATACCTCCCGGCACGCCTCGATGTTCGGCCAGGCCAGCATGCCGATGAAATCGCGATCGTGGCCGCAGATGACGGCGTCCTGCAGGACCGGCGTGCACGCCGCGAGGGCGCCGATGCGCAAGGTTCCGACATGGACCCAGGTGCCGGTTTCCAGCTTGAAGTCCTCGGTCACCCGGCCGTCATAGGCGAGGCCGGCGAGCGGATCCTCCGGATCGACGAAGCGGCCGGCGTCGCCGATCTTGAAATAGCCCTCCTCGTCGAACGCCTCCTCCGACAGGTCGGGGCGCTTGTGGTAGCCCGGGAAGACGTTGGGGCCCTTGATCCGCAGTTCGTGCTTGCCGGCGTTGGGCACCATCTTGATGGTGACCCCGGGCAGCGGCAGGCCGATGACGCCGATGCCGTCGATCGGCCAGTAGAGGGAGGTGGCGACGGGGGCGGTTTCCGTGCAGCCCCAGCCGGTCACGAACGGGATGCGCTTGCCGGTGTACCGGACCGCCAGCGCCTCCATCCGGTCATAGAGGTCGCGCGGCAGACTGGCCCCGCCATAGGCCAGGATTTCCAGATCCTTGAAGAATGTGCGGGCCAGGGCCGGGTCGTTCTCCAGCGCCTGGGCGAGCCAGGAGTAGCCGATCGGCACGTTGGAGAAGTAGGTCGGGGAGATCTCGCGCAGGTTCCGCAGCGTCTTGTCGAACTGACCCGGAACCGGGCGGCCGTCGTCGAGATAGAAGGTGCCGCCGCGCGAGAACGCGCGCGGAAAGGCGATGTTGCCCCCCATCGTGTGGTTCCAGGGCAGCCATTCCAGGAACACCGGCGACTTCTCCTCCACCGGCGGCTGCACCTGAAGGTACATGCGGTGGTTGGAGGCGATCATGCCGGCCGTGTTGATCACGCATTTCGGCATCCCGGTCGAACCGGAGGTGAACAGGAACTTGGCGATGTCCTGTTCCGAAACCGCGCGGTAGGCATCGTCGACGGCGTGGGTCGGATGGGTGTCGAGCAGGGTCTGGAAATCGGTCGCCGGATGGTGTTCCGGATGCTCGCCCGCGACCACCAGTTCAACGTCGTTGCGCGAGCGGAGAGCCAGAACCTCGAGCGCCTTGTTGAACCGGCTCGCGTCCTGGACGAACACCAGGCGCGGTTCGACCAGGTCGAAGCAATACTTGACCTTCGCACAGTCTTCCGACAGGAGGGCATAGGAGGGGGAGACGGGGGCCACCGGCACACCGACAAGCTGGGCGGCGTGGGACAGGAGGCAGTGTTCGATTGAGTTGCCGGACAGGATCATCACCGGCCCCCGCTGGTCGAGACCGCGGTTCAGCAGTGCCTGGCCGATTGCGCGCAGGCGCTGCCACACCTCCTCGTAGGTCAGACGGGTCCAGCCCTCTCCGTCCTGGGTGCGTTCCGCCAGGAGGGTGCGGTCGGGATGCTTCGCCACCGCCTCTTCCAGGAACCCCATGACATTCGCCGGGTAGGGGTCGAGGTCGTGGCCGGAGGCGAGGTAGATCGTGCCGTCCTCTCGCCTGTCGACCGCGCAACGGCGCTCGGCGAAGTGGACCGGACGGAACGGGGGCGGCTCGTCGACGGCGACGGACATCGGCAACCTCACACAGATGAAACGGGTGTCGGGGCGGGGACGATACGGCGGCCCGCCCCCGGGATCGGACGGCGACGCGCCGTCAAGCCGGCGATCGGCGGTCAGCCGGCCATCCGGGATCAAACGGTGCGCTGGGCCTTGTCGGCGTCCGACACCGACCGGATCTTCTCGCGGATGTCGACCCAGTCCTGATCGGTGAGCGAGGCGAGCCTGCCGTAGCTGCCGGCGGTGTTCAGCCACTGGCCGCCGTCGATCGCCATCACCTCCCCGTTGATGTAGGCGACCTCGTCGGCGAGCAGGAACGCGGCGAGGTTGGCGAGTTCCGAATGCTCGCCATTGCGGCGCATCGGGTTGGTCTCCAGCGAGCGGTCGGCATCCGCCTTGCTGCCGTCCGGCGACAGTCGCGCCCAAGCACCCTCTGTCGGGAACGGCCCCGGGCAGATGGCGTTCAGGCGAATACCCTTCGGGCCCCATTCGACCGCCAGGCTCTTGGTCATCGTGGCGACACCGGACTTCGACATCGCCGACGGCACCACATAGGGGCTGCCGGTCCACACCCAGGTGGTCAGGATGGAGAGGACCGAGCCGCCGCGCCCCTCCTTCAGCCAGCGCGTGCCGACCGCGTGGGTGCAATAGAAGGTGCCATGGAAGACGATGGAGGCGATCGCATCGAAGCCGCGCGGCGAAAGGTCCTCCGTGCGGGAGATGAAGTTGCCGGCGGCGTTGTTGACCAGCGCGTCGAGCGGGCCTGACTGCCAGATCTCCGCCACCATGTCGTCGATGTTCTGGTAGTTGCGGATGTCGCAGGCGACCGGCACGACAGTGCCGCCGACCTCCCCCATGATCTCCGTCGCGGTTTCGGCGAGGACACCGGACCGGCGCCCGCAGATGTACACGGTCGCCCCCAGCTCCGCGTATTTGGTCGCCATGGTCTTGCCGAGGCCGGTGCCGCCGCCGGTCACCAGGATCCGTTTGCCCTTGAACAGGTCTTCCTTGAACATTCCGTCCCCACGTCGTTGTGCGCCCCGCATCCAGCCGGACACGCGGCTTCTTGGTTAATCATTCGTTACCTGATGAGGATCACCGTTGCCGCCCGCGGCCGGGCTGTCAAGCGAGGCCATTTCGAACGGATGGATGACACGATGTCCGAGGTTCTGATCCGGCCGGCCGTCGCCGGCGATGCCGCCGCCGTCACGACGATGATCGAGGCGTCCTATGCCCTCTACGTCCCGCGCATGGGCAAGAAGCCGGCCCCGATGCTGGACGACTACGCAGCCCTGATCGCGCGCGATCTCGTCACCGTCCTGGAGGTGGAGGGAAAGCTGGCGGGGGCCATCGTCACCCTCCTCGAGCCCGACCATGTCTTCGTCGAGACCGGCGGCGTCGATCCCGCCTTCCAGGGGCGTGGCTTCGGCTGGCGTCCGTTGGACGTCGCGGAGGCGCAGGCGCGGCGCGCCGGCCTTTCCGAACTGCGCCTCTACACCAATGCGATGATGACCGAGAACCTGGCGATGTACCCGAAGCTCGGCTGGGTCGAGACCCACCGCATGACCGAGAAGGGATACGACCGCGTCTATTTCGCCAAGGCGCTTTAAGCATCGAACCGATGCCGCGTCGCGGCGATCGCCGCCTTTTCATTGTGGCCAAGCTGGGGCATGGTGCCCGCCGCTCGATACCGGGCAGCCGGCCGCCCCTCGCCGGGCAGCGCTGCTGAAAGACCAACGGCGTCACCCCGCCAGTTCAAGGCCCGACACCCATGAAGATCGCAGTTCCCAAAGAGCGCCGACCGAACGAGTCCCGCGTCGCCGCAACGCCCGATACCGTCAAGAAGATCAAGGCGCTGGGCTACGACGTCAGCGTCGAGACCGGGGCGGGTGCCGGTGCGTCCATCCCGGATCAGGCCTTTGCCGATGTCGGGGCGGAAATCGCGCCCGCCTATCAGCCGGCGGTCGAAGGCGCGGGCATCGTGCTCAAGGTGCAGCGCCCGCTGGGGCCGGGTGAGGGCGACCTCGACGAACTGGCGCCGCTCGCCGGCGGCACCGTCGTCCTGTCCCTGGTCAATCCCTACCAGAACCGGGATGCGGTCAACGAATACGGCGCGCGCAACCTCATCATGTTCGCGATGGAACTGATCCCGCGAATCACCCGTGCCCAGTCGATGGACGTCCTTTCGTCCCAGTCCAACCTCTCCGGCTACAAGGCGGTGCTCGACGGGGCCGCGGAGTTCGGCCGGGCGTTCCCGATGATGATGACCGCCGCCGGCACCGTGCCGCCGGCCAGCGTCC
>CAYNIS010000274.1:0-5369 GCA_964397055.1 uncultured Rhodospirillaceae bacterium
GAGGGCCGGCGGCAACGCCGTCGATGCGGCGATCGCCTGTGCCCTGACCCAGGGCGTGGTCGACCCGATGATGTGCGGCATCGCCGGCTTCGGGTCGATGCAGATCTACCGCCCCGACAAGGGCTTCCACGGCTTCATCGACTTCCACGGCAAGGCGCCGGCGGCGACCCGGGCGGATATGTGGGAGGACCTCATCGAGGGGGAGACCCGCGACGGTTTCGGCTTCATCCTCAAGGGCCGGGTCAACGACCTGGGCTACCAGTCGGTCACCGTGCCGGGCTCGCTCAAGGCCTATCACGAGGCGGTTAGCGAGCACGGGTCGATGCCCTGGCCGGAACTGGTGGCACCCGCCATCGACTATGCCAGGAACGGCGTGCCGATCCGCCCGCATGTGCGGTTCTGGTGGCGCCAGCCCAACCAGTTGGGCCGGGTCGACAACGATGCCCGCCTCGCCTTCACCGAGGACGGCCAGCGCATCTATTTCCACCCCGACGGCGCACTGAAGGATGTCGGCGACCTCCTGGTCAACACCGACATGGCCTCAAGCCTGGAACGGATCGCGGCGGAGGGCGCCGACACCTTCTATGCCGGCGACATGGCGCGCGAGATCGCGGCCGAATTCGCCGCCAACGGCGGCCTCCTCTCCTATGATGATCTCGCCAGCTACGAGACCCGCCGGGTCGACCCGCTCTGGGGCAGCTACCGGGGCCTCGACGTCGCGACCAACCACCCGCCGGGGGGCGGGGTCATGCTGATCGAGATGCTGAACATCCTGGAGAACTTCGACTTGGCCGGCCTCGGCCACAACACCGTCGACTATGTCGAGATCGTCGCCGAGGCGATGAAATACGCCACCATCGACAAGGACACCCATGTCGGCGACCCGGCGTTCTTCCAGGTCCCGCTCGCCCGCCTGACCGACAAGGGCTACGCGGCGGAACTCGCGGCCCGGATCAAGGCGGGGGAAAAGGCCTCGGTCGAACGCTTCGGCGTGCCGGAGGCGAAGGACACGACGCATATCTGCGTGATCGACAAGGACGGCAACGTCGTCACCATGACCCACACGCTGGGCATGCCGTCCGGCGTCATCCCGAAGGGCATGGGCTTCATGTTCAACGGTGCCATGGCGGTGTTCGACCCGAGGCCCGGGCGTGCCGGTTCGCTCGCCCCGGGCAAGGGGCGCTTTTCTTCCATGGTGCCGACGATTCTGTTCAAGGACGGCAAGCCGGACCTGATCATCGGTGCCCCGGGCGGCACCCAGATCGCCATGGGCGTGCTCCAGGCGATCCTGAATGTGACCGACTTCGCCATGACCATGACGGAGGCGGTGTCGGCGCCGCGCTTCTCCTCGACGTCGAATGCGATCGACGTCATGAACCGCGTGCCCCGTTTCGTCGAAAACGGCCTGAAGCAACGCGGCTATGACGTGGTGAGATCCCCGATGACCTTCGGAATCGCCGCCGTTCATGGTATAAAGGTGGCTGGTGACATGCTTGATGGCGGTGCCGACCCTGGACATGACGGGGTGGCGTTGGCCGTTTGAGCTTGGTTTTGCTCACCGCACCCACGAAAAATCGACGACGACGTGTCCGCCGGGCGGGGCCATTCGTGCGTCCCCGGCCGGGCATCCGTGGTCGGGGAAGGATCAGATGACCCAGAAGTTCGAAACACCGATCGCCGATCTGCGCACCGTTTACGACCGCATGGAAGTGCTGATGGCCGAGGCCGATCTGGCACCTGGTGAGGGCGCACGCCAGGCGGCGGAGTTTCAACAGCTTCTGACGCGCGAGGCGGACCTGCATCAAACGATCGATGCGTCCGACCAGCGCCTCTACAGCTATTGTCCGGCGTTGAAAGAGCGGCGCGACATGTTCCAGGGAAACCATGACCTGGTGATGCATCGCGCGCAGCGGCTGGTCGCAAACGGCTGGAAGCCGATGGAAGGGTCCGGCGTGATCGAGGCCAAGGTCGACCAGCTCTTGACCCACCTTCACGACACCACCCACCGCCTCGACGGCAGCTTCGTCTTCCACAAGGCGCTGGCGCGGGAACAGGAATACGTGACCCAGTTGCAGAAGCTCTACGGCTATGGCGAGGGCAAGGACCTGACCCCCGAGAACCACATGGACGGCCCGGCGCCGGAACTGGTGGCGGGCCAGGGTGCGGTGGACGTCGAACACCATGCCGCCGTCGACAGCCTCTCCAACCAGGAACTGGCAGACCATCGCGACCGGCGCCGGTACGAGGAAGAGGACCACGCTGCCGAGGAACGTCTGGAGGCCGGGGAAGAGGCGACGACGGTCCAGTACCAGCACCCGAAGAACGGCCCCGTCTCGCTCGAGCGCAAGACGCCGAAGCTGAAGCCGAAATTCAACGGCCCGACGCTCCGCCCGTTCTGACCGCCCGTTCTGACCGCCCGTTCTGACCGGCCGTTCTGACCGGCCGTTCTGACCGGCCGTTCTGACCGCCCGTCCAGGCGCCCTACCCCGGCCCGGGGTTGGCACCTGGGCTAGGGTCGGCACCGGGGCCAGGGCCGGCACCGGGGCCAGGGTCGGAAGCGAGGCCGGGATCGGCCCGGCGGCGGACCATGACCTGGACCAGCCCTTCCGACGTCTCCTTGATCTCCGCCGCCTCGAACCCCGCCGCGGCGTAGGCCCGGATCGCCCGGTGATTGTCGATCGCCGGGTCGATCAGGACGTACGGCACGCCCGCGTCGGTCAGCAGCCGATCGCTGAACGCGCGGACCACCGCGCGGCCATGGCCGTGACCGACGAATTCCGCCTCCCCGAGAAACAGGTCGATGCCGATCGCCCCGGGCTCCTGGTCGGCCCACTCGCCCGACGGTTCCCCGGCACAGTCATAGGACTGGAGGTAGCCGATCGGGCGGGTGTCGAGGCAGATCAGATACATGGCGAGGCCGGCCAAGCCGATCTGGTCCCGGAT
This sequence comes from uncultured Rhodospirillaceae bacterium, assembly GCA_964397055.1. Classification (GTDB taxonomy): domain Bacteria; phylum Pseudomonadota; class Alphaproteobacteria; order CAYNIS01; family CAYNIS01; genus CAYNIS01. Next base: position 2,944 of record CAYNIS010000274.1, read on the forward strand.
GATCTCCAGTTCCCGGTCCGGGTCGCCCCACCATTGCCGCACATGCGCTGCGCCCAGCCACTTCCGGAGAAGCGGCAGGTCATGCGCCGTCATCGGGCGGAAGTGATAGCGGCCGGCGGCGATCATCGGGCTAGCGCTTGATCCGCTTGGTGACCGCCTGGCAGGCGAAGACCTGGCGGTCGCCGACGCGTGCCTTGCCCTGGAGGAAGATCAGCGAGCCGGTGGCACGGGTGACCCAGGCCTCCGCCTCCACCATGTCGCCGGCCAGGACCGAGGCCATGAAGTCCGCGGTGAAGGACACCGTGACCACACCGCCGTCGTGTTCCAGGTGCCGCGCGGTCGAGCAGACCACGAGGTCCATGAAGGTCATCATGCAGCCGCCATGCATGACCCCGTTGGAATTGCAGTGGCGCCGGTCGGCGCTGAACGCGAAGATCGGCCGCCCGCTTTCCTCGAACCGGGCGAAGAACGGGCCGGCCCGGTTCTCGAACACGTCGGTCGGGTCGATGTTGCGATACCCGTCGAACGGTGGCGGCACCGCATGGGCCTCCGCCAGATCGCGGGCGATACGGTCGTCGGCGGTGCCGTTGGCCTCGGTCATCTCGTTCATCGGGCGGGGTCCTCCTGGTTTTCCGTGCTTTCCGTTCGCGCCTGGAGACCTTACCTATCCGAAGCGGCCCTGCCAGCCGGGCAGTTGGCCCGCTCGATTGTCAGTTGCAGACGCAAAGGAACACCGCCATGCCCGCCCTCGACGGCCTTCGCGTGATCGACCTCACCCGCGTCCTGGGCGGACCCTACTGCACCCAGATCCTGGGTGATCACGGGGCGGATGTCATCAAGATCGAGCCGCCCCAGGGCGACGAGGTGCGCGCCTGGGGCCCGCCGTTCAAGGACGACACGGCGAGCTACTTCATCGGCGTCAACCGCAACAAGCGCGCACTCGCCCTCGACCTCGCGAGGCCGGAGGGGCGCCAAGTGCTGCTGCGCCTCCTCGAGGGCGCCGATGTCCTGATCGAGAACTTCAAGCCCGGCTCGATGGAGGCCTGGGGGCTCGGCTACGAGGATGTGCTGAAGCACCGCTTCCCGCGGCTGGTGCACGCCCGCGTCTCCGGCTTCGGGGCGACCGGCAAATGGGGCGGCATGCCCGGCTACGACGCGATCGTCCAGGCGGCATCCGGCATGATGAGCGTCAACGGCATGCCGGAAAGCGGGACCACCCGCCTCGGCATTCCGATCGTCGACATGGCAACAGGCCTTTCCGGTGTCATCGGCATCATGATGGCGCTCTACGAGCGGGACCGTTCGGGCCAGGGCCAGTACATCGACCTCACCCTCTACGACACCGCGGTCGGCCTCCTCCACCCGCAGGCGGCCAACTGGTTCCTCTCCAACAAGACGCCGGGGCTGACCGGCAACGCCCACCCCAACATCAGCCCGTATGACAAGTTCCACACCCAGACCTGCGAGATTTTCCTGGGCGTCGGCAACAACGGCCAGTTCCGCAAGCTGGCGGACGCCCTCGGCGCGCCGGAACTGGTCGAGGACGAGCGCTTCAAGGACAACGAGGCGCGCAACGAACACCGCCTGGCCCTGACCGAAATCCTGGAGGGGCTTCTGGCCGAGCAGGACGGGCACGAGCTGTGCGACCAGCTTCTGGCCCAGGGGGTCCCGGCCGGGCCGGTGCAGCAGATCCCGGAAGTCCTGACCCACCCGCACACACTCGCGCGGGAGATGGTCAAGGAGGTCGACGACTACCGGGGCCTCGGCATCCCGATCAAGCTTTCGCGCACGCCGGGCAATATCCGCCACAATCCACCGCATTTCGGCGAGCATGGCCACGACGTCCTCAAGGAGGCCGGCTTCGCCCAGGCCGAGATCGAGGATCTGGCCAAGAACGGCATCCTGGTCGAACAGAAGCGGTCGGTCGGCTGACGCGCACGGCGGCGCTGACACCCGGTCACTCGATCTCCCGAACCACGCGGAAGCCGACGGTGGCCGCACGGCTGTCGCGCACCGCAGGGCGGCGGGCGGCGACCCGCGCATCGGCCATCTGGGCGAGGAAGTCGCCGCCGCGCACCGTGTGCTCATAGCAGGATGCGCGAGACAGTGCCGAGCCGTCGCCGGGCAGGATTTCCAGGCTCGGCGCATAACAGTCGGCGACCCATTCCGCGGCATTGCCGATCATGTCGTTGAGGCCGAAGGCGTTGGGCTGATAGGCGCCGACGCGCGTCAGGCCGACCGCCCCGTCATGACAGGCATGGACCGCCGGCGCGTCGCCGAACCCCTGGCGGGCGGTGTAGTCGAAGACATTGGCATGGCGACAGGCAAGGCCCGGGTCGCTGCCCCAGAAACGCGGCGCGTCCGACCCCGCGCGCGCGGCATACTCCCATTCCGCCTCGCTCGGCAGCCGGTAGGTCTGCCCGGTC
>CAYNIS010000275.1:0-5308 GCA_964397055.1 uncultured Rhodospirillaceae bacterium
GGTCCTGCAACAGCGGATTGAGGTCGCGGCCGTCGACCGGCGGGTTCTCCAGCCTCAAGAACGGGGTGGACGTGGCGACGGTGAACAGAAGGAAGGCGAAGGAAACCAGCCCCTGCACGCCGATCACGCGGGCCTTCAAGCTCGCCGGCAGATTGCTGCCATAGCGCACGATGAGGGCCGAGAACACCGCCAGCACCAGGCACCAGAGCAGCATCGAGCCCTCATGGTTTCCCCAGACCCCGGTCACCTTGTAGAGCAGCGGCTTGGCCGAGTGGCTGTTGGCGACGACGAGCCCGACCGAGAAGTCGGAGACGACGAAGGCATGGGTGAGGGCGGCGAAGGAAAGCGCCAGCAATGCCGCCTGGATCATCGCCGCGGATTCGCCCAGCGCCATCCAGCGGATATCGCCGCGCGCGGCCCCGACCAGGGGCGCGATGGCCTGAACCGCCGCGAGGACCAGCGTCAGAACCAGGGCGAAGTGGCCGAGTTCGACGATCATTGGGTCGCGGTCCCATACGCACCGGTTCCGTAGGCCGCCGGCGCATAGCGCGAGGCCGCCCCCTCCTCATCGGCGACGACCGTGCGCGCGGCCTCGCGCATCGCCTCGACCCGGCCGAGGGCGTCGGCAACCTCCGGCGGCATGTAGGTCTCGTCGTGGCGCGCCAGCACCTCGCGCGCCCTAAACACCCCGTCCGCGCCCATCCGGCCCTGGACGATGACGCCCTGCCCCTCCCGGAACAGGTCCGGCAGCAGGCCCTGGTAGGAGACCGGCACCGCCCGCGCGGTGTCGGTGACGCGGAAGCGCACGACGGCATCGTCGCCGTGCTCGACACTCTCCGCCTCGACCAGCCCGCCCAACCGCAACAGCCGTCCGGGCGACGGCGGGTTCTCGGCGATGTCGGAGGGGCTGGCGAAGAACATGACGCTGTCCTCCAGCGCCACGAGGGTGAGGGCGGCGGCGACCCCGACCAGGCCGACGACGGCGGCGACCAGGATCAGGCGGCGGCGATTGCGGGTCATCGCTCACGCCCCCCGCCAGGATGATCGTCGGTGCTGCTGTCCTTTACGTCGAACGCGGCGAGGCGCCGCTCCGCGGCCGTGCGATAGCGCAGGCTGACGACGACGAGGCCGATCAGCACCGCCGCGGTCACGGCGTAGGACGCCAGGATGTAGCCGGTGAACGGCCCGAAGGTCTGAAGCATCGCCCTTACGGTTCGTGTCGCGAGCGGGTTGGTTAACACAGTCGCAGCTTATATCGGACGATCCGGGGTGCCAGGAAGCCCGACCCCTCGTCGCAGCCGCGCCGCAACGGGCGCCTACCCGGCACTCAAGGCGATTTGACGGCGGTAGAGCCGGCGGGCCGCGAGTTCGGCCTTCAGCCTGACGAGGGCCAGGGTGACGTAGAGGCCGGTGAAGGCGAGCGCCATCACCATCAGCGGCACCAGGATGTCCGGGTGGATCGACGGCCCGTCGAGGCGCGCGACCGAGGTCGGCTGGTGCAACGTCGCCCACCAGTCGACCGAGAACCGGATGATCGGGATGTTCACGACACCGACGAGCACTAGGAGGCTGCCGGCCCGCTCGCCGCGTTCCGGATCGTCGAACGCGTCGACGAGGGCGAGGTAGCCCAGGTAGAGGAAGAACAGCAGCAGGACGGAGGTCAGGCGCGCGTCCCATGCCCACCAGGTGCCCCACATCGGCGCCCCCCAGAGGCTGCCGGTCATCAGGGTGAAGGCGGCGCCGATCGGGGCGGTCGCCCGCACGAACAGGTCCGCCATCAGGTGGCGCCAGACATACCCGATCAACGCCGCGATCGCCATGTTGAGGTAGACGACCATGGCCAGCCAGGCGGCCGGCACATGGACGTACATGATCCGGACCGTCTCCCCCTGCTGGTAGTCGGGCGGGGACGTCACCAGCGCCATGAAGAGGCCGACCGCGAACAAGACGGCGGTCAGCTCGGCCGCGACCGGCAACGCCCGGTCGGCCAGGCGGCCGAAGCGTGCCGGGTTCGCGTAACGGGTCAGGATCGATGCGGTCACGGACAGTCGGTCCCCTCGGCCCTACAGCCGGTTAGCGGTCATTTGCGGTCAGCGGTCACAGCCAGTCTTCGGGCGGGCTCGGCGGCATGTCCCGCAGGAAGGCATATTTGCCATGGCCCTTGATTTCATCGAGGTCAATTCGGCGCAGGTCGTCCGGGGAGACCAGTCGAAAGGCATAATTGTCGCCCGAAAATTCCCATTCCAGCCAGCCCGGCACCGCCTCCGCGCCCGCCTTGGGCTGGGAACTGACAAAGGCGGGAGAGGGCGCCCAGACCAGCTCGATCCCCTGCCATGTCTGCGCGCGGTACTGGTGGAGATGGCCGCAGGCGACGAAGCGGACCGCGCTGCCCGCGATCGCGTTCATCATCCGCCGGCGCGGTTCGAGGGTCAGGCAGTTGGGTTCCTTTTCCGCGTCGTCCGGGTCGTCGATGAACAACGGCTTGTGGAGAAAGACGCCGACCGGCCGGTCAGCCGCGGCGGCGAGCTGGCGGGCGAACCAGGCGAACTGCAGTTCCTCCGCCTCCAGGCCCGAGCCCATCAGCTGGGAGTTGAGGCCGATCAGGCGCCAGTCGCCGGCATCGATCGCGAAGCGCTCGCCATCGCCGAACACCGAGAGGAAGCGGCGCCGGCGCTCCGGCCCGATTGATTGCTTAAAGTTGTCGCCGGCCGGCTCGTCGCCGATGTCGTGGTTGCCGGGCAGGATCAGGAGCGGGGCGGTGATGCGCTTCAGCTCCTCGCGGGTGAAGACCAGGTCGTCGTCGCGGTCGGCCCCGTCGAGCGACAGGTCGCCGGTGTTGAGCACCAGATGCGGGTTGCTGGCATTCACCCGGTCCACCAACCGGCGATAGTTGCCGTAGAAGAACCCATGGTGGCGGGACAGATGGGTGTCCGTGATCTGGGTGACCCTGATGGAAGACATGGGATCCGGCCTTCCGGTGGTTGGCGCGCGCTGGCGGCCCCTTGATAGCCCGGCCGGACCGCGAACGCGATTCTCCAACTCCGGGGTGTTAACTCAGGGGGCGTTCGCGCACCTATTCCAGGGCGAGGCGCAGGGCCGCACCGGTCGCGAGCGGTGCCAAGCCCAGCGCCGCCGCCAGCCCCGCGGCAAGCAGGAAGACGGCGTCTTCTGGGTCGACGCCGGTCGCCTCCGGGTCCGCCAGCATCGTCCCGAAGATCAGGATCGGCGTCATCAGCGGCAGCACCAGAAGCGCGATCAGGACACCGCCCCGGCGCGCGCCGAGCGCAAGTGCCGCCCCGATGCCGCCGATCAGGCTCAAGGCGGGGGTGCCGAGTGCGAGACCGATGAGAACCCGCACCAGCGCCGCCGGCTCGATCGACATCATGATTGCGATCACCGGCGTGAAGACCAGCAGCGGCAGCCCGGTGACCAGCCAATGGGCGCAGGCCTTCGCGGCTGCGATCAGGCCGAGCGGGTACCCGGAAAGCGCCAGCTGTTCGAGCGTGCCGTCCTCGTGATCGGCCTGATAGAGCCGCTCCACCGACATCAGGCTGGCAAGCAGGGCGGCGACCCAGACCAGGCCGGGGGCGAGCCGGGACAGGAGTTCCGTCTCCGGCCCGAGGGCGAGCGGCACCAGGGTCACGGTCGCGGCATAGAAGAACAGCGTCGCCAGCGTGTCGCTGGCCTGGCGGACGGCGAGGCGGACGTCGCGCGCGATCAGGCTGGCAAGGCCGCTCACCGGGGGTCTCCCAGGGTCAGGGTCGCACCGTCGGCGGCGAGGTCGGGATCGTGGGTTGCGACCAGCGCCGCCCCACCGGCGCCGCGGTGGCGGTCGAGGGCGGCCTCGAGGGCAGCGATGCCGTCGCGGTCCAGGGCGGCGGTCGGCTCGTCCAAGAGCCACAAGCGGGCGGGGGCGAGGTCGAGCCGGGCCAGCACCAGGCGGCGGCGCTGACCGGCGGACAGGATGCGGCCCGGCACCTCCGCCAGGCGTCCGAGGCCCCAATGAGCGAGTGCTGCGGTCACGGTCTCCGCCCGGCGCCCGACGCCTGAGAGATCGGCCCAGAACCGCAGGTTCTCGGCGACCGTGAGGCTCGGCTTCACCGGGCTCGCATGGCCGACATAGACCGGGGCGGGGGGCGGCTCATCGGCGTCGAGGGGCCTGCCGTCGATCCGGATCCCGCCCGCGGCCGGGGCGATCAGCCCGGCGACCGCGCGCAACAGGGTCGATTTGCCGCTGCCGTTGCGACCCCGGACGGTGAGCAGGTCGCCAGACTGAAGCTGGAACGAAATATGGCGGAGAACCAGCCGTCCGCCACGCACGATGCCCAGATCGTCGACGGCGAGATGGGCAGGGTCGGACCCGTTTGCGGTCATGGAGTCGGCCCCGAATGACGCGACCGCCGCCCGGGGGGCTGGGCGGCGGTCGCAATTCCAGCCGGGGGTGGCTGGACCCGGGAGGGGGGATCCCGGTGGCGCCGGACCCATTGGGGGGACGGTCCGATACGCCACGCAACAAGGTGCTTAAACATTATGGCAAAACTAGGGTGTCGCCGATGTTCACCGCGCGTGGGAGACCAGCACCGTGGTCAGGTCTGCCCCCACCATGGCGTCGCCATCTTCCCTTGAGGGCGCCACCTTGCTAGCTGTGGCGCACAATATCCGGCCGCCACAATGGCAGGCCCGGGAGTTCGATGCCAACCCCGATCGACAAGGCTGACCCGATGTCCAAGACCGGCCAAGACACGCTGAACACCCGCCGTACCCTCACCATCGACGGCACGGAGTACGATTACTTCTCCCTGGAAGCCGCGGCCGGGACCATCGGCGATGTCAGCCGCCTGCCCTTCACGCTGAAGGTGCTGCTGGAAAATCTGCTGCGGTACGAGGACGGCCGCAGCGTCAGCGTCGACGACGTCAAGGCGCTGGCCGGCTGGCTGAAGGACCGCCGCTCCGACCGGGAAATCGCGTATCGCCCGGCCCGCGTCCTGATGCAGGACTTCACCGGGGTCCCGGGTGTCGTCGACCTCGCCGCGATGCGCGACGCGATGGTCCGGATGGGCGGCGACCCGACCCGCATCAACCCGCTGTCCGCCGTCGACCTCGTCATCGACCACTCGGTCATGGTCGACTCGTTCGGCACGCCCACCGCGTTCCAGCAAAACGTCGACGTCGAATTCGAGCGCAACCAGGAACGCTATGAGTTCCTGCGCTGGGGCCAGACCGCGTTCGACAACTTCCGCGTCGTGCCGCCGGGCCGCGGCACAGCTCGCGGGTCGCCGGGGTCGGGGCGCCGTCGCCGGAGTAGACC
>CAYNIS010000276.1:0-5302 GCA_964397055.1 uncultured Rhodospirillaceae bacterium
TCGACCTCGGGGATCGGGCGGCCGTCGACGGTGATGCGGCTGTCGGGGCCGACCAGGAAGGCCGGCGTGTCGAGGCGCTTGCCGTCGACCACGACCCGGCCGGCGGCGATCCAGCGCTCGGCATCCCGTCGAGAGCAGACACCGGCGCGGGCCAGCCGTTTGGCGATGCGCTCGCGGCCGGTCGCGGGATCGCCATCGGCCTCGCCGCTGGGGTCGTTACGTTCGATCATGGCGCGGACACTTGGGGGAGGCCGATGGGAAACGCAAGTGACGCAAGTGAGGCGAGCCCCATGGCACGGGCGTTCGCCGCGGCCGAGGAGGCGGGGGCCCTGGGCGAGGTGCCGGTCGGCGCGGTCATCGTCGACAGCCAGGGCCAGATCCTGAGTGTCGCCGGCAATCGCACGGAAACCGACCGCGACCCGACCGCCCATGCGGAGATCCTGGCGATCCGTGCCGCGGCCTCCGTCAGGGGCGACGCGCGCCTTCCGGACTGCGATCTCTATGTCACCCTCGAACCCTGTGCCATGTGTGCGGCGGCGATCGCCCTCGCCCGCATCCGGCGTCTGTACTTCGGGGCCTACGACCCGAAAGGCGGCGGCGTCGATCACGGCGTGCGCTTCTTCCAGCAACCGACCTGCCATCATGCGCCGGAGGTCTATGGCGGCATCGATGCGGCCCGCGCCGGGGAGATGCTGCGACGGTTCTTCGCCAACCTGCGCTAGCGCGTGTTCCAGCCGGACGGAAACGGCCCGGCGGTGCGGAAAATGCTCTAGCCCTTGCGCTGGCACGGCAATAGGAGGACCATCAGGCTGTCCGCTTGGCAAAGGTCCGGAATGTCGGCCGCGCTTGCGCTTTCCCCCCCGATCGAGGCGGTCGCCCCGGTCCCCGTCGTTCGCAGCAGCTACCCCGAGCCCCTGCCGGCGCGCGCCCGGATCGGGCCGGTGCTGATCGACCGCGTTGTCCAGGCGGTCGAGCACGGGTTCGTCTATCGCGGCTGGGACACGGCGAACGGCGAGGCGGTCGAGCTGTTCGAGTACCTGCCGCCCTGGATCCGCTACCGCCATCGCCTCGCCGCGCGCGTCCATGTGAAACAGGCCCAGATGGTGGCTGCGGCCGTCGCCGGGCTGACCGGCATTCGCTCGGTCTTCGGACACAACGGGGCGCTCCTGATCGTCATGGACGGGCTCGACCCCGCCCATCGCGCGGACGTCATCGAGCGCGCGGCGGCGGTCGATCCGATCACCCGCCGTGGCCTGGAAGCCGGCGACATCGCGATCCTGGGGGTTGCCACCGCCGGCGTCTGGGCGATCTGGCCACCGCTTTGGGCAGCGGCGGAAGTGCTGCTGGCATTCCCGGTACTGCTGATCGGGGCTGCCCTGCACGGCGGCTCGCTGCTCTATGCGTGCTGGCTGGCCGAGGCATCGCCCGGGGTCAGACGCGGACTGCTGGCCGCCGCCACCCTCTTTGCGGTCGCGGCCCCCTGGCTCGCTTCCGGCGAGATGCTGGCGAGCGGCTGGTGGCAACGCCGCTTCCTGCCGTTCGCGGACCTCGCGGTAGATCTCCGGCCGACCCGGCTGGACTTCGTCGACCTCAACCGATCGTTGGACACGACGCTGGGACGGCTGTTCGACGCCGCCCAGCACTTCCTCTACGAGGGGCTGAACTTCCAGCCCGGGGCCTTCACCGACTATGTCAGCGCCGGCGCCCTGGTGGACACGCCGCCCGACCGGCTGTTCCAGCTGGTGCTGTTGTTCGCCATAGCCCACCTGGTGGTGGCCCTAGTGGTCGCGATCGCCGCGTCCCGCCGGGCGCGGTCGGACCTGCCGCTGGGGCCCGCCCCGGAGGAGCCGGGGGTGCTGGAACAGCCGCCACGCCGCCCGGCGATGCCGGTCCTTCTGACCCTGGCGCAGGGGGTGCCGGCAAGCCTGGTCACGGCCACGCTGCTGCTGCTCGGCCTCGCGACGACCGTGATCGCCTTCTTCTTCGTGCTTGCCGATCGTCAGGTCGGGGTGCTGAGCCAGCCCCTGGGGGTCGTGCCGCTGACCCCGCTGGTCCCGCAGCCGACCTGCCCGGTGCCGTGGCCCGGGTCGAGCTTCGTGGTGCTGGCGTTCTACGGGGTGGAGATGATCTTCGTCCTGGCATTCCTGGATTACCTGTTCGTCCTGTTCCGGCAGTGCGCGCGGGCCCCCATCCTGAAGGCGGCCCTGCAGCTCTCGCTCGGCGGGCTCATCCTCGTCCATACGGCCGCGATGAGCGCCGCCTTCACCGCCGTTCATGCCCAGGACTGCCACTGGTGGTATCGTGACGGATCGCTGCTCGCGCCGTCGCTCGACACGATCACCGTCACCAGCTGGCTGATGCCGGTCCTGTTCGTCTGGGTGGTGGCGACCGTCGACCTGCTGCGCCGCGCGGAAGCGGCCCGGCCGCCGCTCAGCCGCTGGTGAGCCGACATGGCCAGCGCCGCAAGCGACGTCGACCCGGCACCCGTCGAGGCTTCGGCGGCTGAGGCGAACGCGCCGCTGCCACGCGTGCGCGACATCCTGAAGGCGGCGCGCCGGGCGCCGGTGACGCCGCTGGCCCGCGGCAGCGTCGTCGGCAAGGCGGTGATCGACGCCCCTGTCACCGAGATGTCGGCGCAGCCGATCGATGCCGGCGGCCACGCCCTCGTCTACCGGGGCTGGGACACTGCCCGCCAGGAGGCGGTGATCCTGGTCGAGTTCTACCCGAACTGGCTGGACAGCCGGGTGACCAACAAGGCGAGCGGGTACAAGAAGGCCGCGGCACGGTTCCGCAGCATCGCCGCCGCCGCCGGCCGCCGGCATGGAGTTCCCGTCGCAAGCGCCCGCTGCCTCGGCATGACCTTCGCCGTCATCCCGGCGGACTCGTCGGGGGAGGCGATCCAGGGCCTCTTCGACGCCGCCGCCGATGCCGGCGAACCGGCGGGAAGCCCGCCCCTCACCCCGCGCCAGGTGCTGGTTGCGGCGCTCAGGGTGACCGCCGGCCTGTTCCTCTTGGAGCTTGCCTCCCCACACCGGTCGAGCCCGACCGGCGCAGTCGCGCTTGCCCTGATTCTTGGGATCCATGTCAGCATCTACCTCTCGATCTGCCTCGCCGCCCAGGCCAGCTGGCGGGTGCGCTTCCTCGGCATGATCGGGGCCGGCGGTCTGGTCTGGGCGGCGACCACGGCCCTCCCGCCCGACGGCCCGGTCGCCTTCGCGTCAGGGGCGGCATCGGTCACCCACATGGCGCGCCCGCCGCTTCTGGCGAACCTGCCGCAGCCGCTGCCCATCGAAACGCCGAGGCCGATCGCGATCATCGAGACGTGGCTGGAGTTCTCCGCGACGGTCGGCACAGCCGCCTACTCCCTGCCTCAGACGGCGCGGATGCTGATCCTGCCGATCGCGACAGCCTCGGCCCTGGCCCTCTTCGCAGTCATCCAATGGCTGGCCGGACCCGGCCCACCGCCGCCTGAGCGCCGACCGCGCCGCAGCCCCGATCACCGCTGGCTGAGGCGCATCCTGTTGGAAGCCGCGACGGCAACCCTGACGGTGACCGGCGCGTGGGCGTTGGCGGCGTATCTCTACGGCCTGATCTGGAGCGGGCCGATAAACTGGCTGGCGGCGATCGGCGTGTTCGACGCCGGCCAGCAGTGCTGGGCCCATCTGGTCGATCGCAGTCTCCTGATCCTCTTGAACCTGATGCTCTGGGGGATCCTCGGCCACTATGTGGCAACCGCCCTGCGCATGCTGGAACGCGACTGGGCGCCGGCGATCGCCTGGGGGGCGGCCCTGACCCTCGGCCTGCTGTCGGCGCTGCCGGACGTCGCGACCTCCCGGTCAAGCTATCTGTTCTGCCCGCTCGATGCGCTCGACGACTATGTCTGGGCGACCAACTACGCCTATTTCGAACTCCTGTTCGGGCTCAAGATCGCGTATCCATGGCTTCTGGCTACGATGGTCTGCATCGTCGCATCGATGCAGTCGTCCGACGCGGAGCGAGCTCGCGCATGACGCTCACCGACGGCACCTTCGACGATGGTGCGAACGCGCCCCCCGGACCGGTCGAGGGCAGCCGGTCGCCGATCCCGGCCGGCACCCTTTTGGGGTCGATCCGGGTCGAGCGGCCGCTGGCCCGACTGACCAGGGGATCGCTTACGCAGGGCTGGGACACCCGTGCGGGCGAGCCGGTCCGGCTCTACCTTTTCGTGGCCCCCGGCCCGCGCTCCGCGATTTGCGTGGCCGGGGCGATCGAACGCGTGCTCTGGGGCAGCGGTCTCGCCGCCGCCGTCGGCCGCCGGGGTATCGTCGTCCATGTACGCCTGCCGGAAAGCGCGCCGGCGACGACCGTCGACCTTTTGGAACGGATTGTTGCCCGCGCGATGACGGAGGTCGATCTCGACCGGCGGGCGTGGCGGATGGCCGGCCTCGGCCTTGCCGGGGTCGGCACCGCGGGCGTCGTCATCCCGACGCTGGCTGAGATGGGGGTGGGCTGGCCGCCGGCGGCGATCGCCACGGGGCTTGCCGTCGCCCTCGGCTTTCTCCTCCTGGTCTGGCGGGTCGGCGGCGGTCGTGGTTGGCGGGTGCCTGCCGCGGCAACGCTCGCCGGGGCCGCCGTTGCGCTGCTGTCGGCCGGGGAGCTGGCGTTGCGCCTGGTTCAGGCCCGGCGGGGCGTGTCGGTTAACCTGCCGGTGCCGGGCGGGATCGACGCCACGTCGGAATACTCCGCCGCCCTCGCGCTGTTCTGGTGGGCACCGCTCGAATCCCTGTTCGATCCGGCCGGACGGGTCGCCCTGTTCGACCGCGCCATCGCCGGCGCCACGATCGGCGGGCAGGCGATCAGTGCCATGCTCACCATCGGCCTGATTGCCGCAGTCCTGGTCCTGATCGCCGGCTACGGGGCAGTCGCCCAGGCGACGGACAAGCCGCCGCGCCCGTTCTTCACCGACTTCAGCCTGGCCCTGATCGGGGTTGTCGTTGCCGGCACCGGCATCGTCCTTGCCGGCGATGTCCTGGTCCGCCTGCCGGAACGCATCGAGGAAACCGGCCTCGCCCTTCAGATGCTGGACGCGCTTGAATGGCAGCGGGACCGGGCACCGGTCGACTATGACCGCAGCGTGCGAACGCTGGTCGACAGTTCCTGGTTCGGCCTGAACCTCCTGGTCCTGACGACCCTGGCCTGCGGCACGTTCCTGCTGCGGGTCCGGTTCGGCGGGCTGCTCGCGCGCCTGGGAGGGCGAGGCCGGTCGCTGCTGGCGGCCGTTCGCGCAAGTCTTGCGCTGGCCGAGGGCGAGGCGGGGCCGGCC
>CAYNIS010000277.1:0-5285 GCA_964397055.1 uncultured Rhodospirillaceae bacterium
ATGGCGATCATCACGCGCTGGCGCATGCCGCCCGACATCTTGTGGGGATAGTCGTCGACCCGGCTTTCCGGGGACGGGATATGGACGAGGCGCAACATCTCGATCGCCCGGTTGCGCGCTTCCGCCGGGCTGACGTTCTCATGCAGGAGGACGGCCTCGATGATCTGGTCGCCGACGGTGTAGACCGGGTTGAGGGAGGCCATCGGTTCCTGGAAGATCATCGAGATCTGGCCGCCGCGGATGGCGCGCATGGTCGCCGGCGACTTCTGCAGGAGATCCTCGCCCTCGAACAGGATGCGACCGCCGGCGATGCGCCCCGGCGGCTGCGGGATCAGCCCCATGATCGAAAGGGAGGTCACGGACTTGCCGCAACCGCTCTCCCCGACGATGCCAAGGGTCTCCCCCCGGTTGACGGAGAAGGAGATGCCGTCGACGGCCCGGAACACCCCCTCCGAAGAATGGAAGTGGGTCGCCAGGTTTTCGACCTGAAGCAGGGGCGGGGCGGGCGCGTCGGCCATCGCGAAGGGACCTGACCAAAAGAAGGGATCAACGAAAGACGGGGCGCCGCAACGCCACCGATAGCAGGAGGCGGCGACGCCGCCGGGACATCAGGTCCCGGCGGCGTCACGACCGGGTCGTCGACCGATTACTCGGCCGGGGCCAGTTCCAGGCCCTTGTAGAAGCCGGCACCGTAGATGCCGTGGGCACGGACCGGCTGCAGCTTCGAGGAGTTGGAGGTGATCAGGAGCGGCTCGTGCGCGGTCGGGATCCAGACCACGCCGGCATGCACCCGTTCCTGAACCTGCGCCAGGAAGCCCGCCCGCTCTTCGTCGGTGAGGGCCGCCGAGGCCTTCTCCAGAAGCTCGTCGGTCAGTTCGTCGTCCCAGTTCATCCGGTTCGGCGTGGGCATGTTGGCCGACCGGAAGTACAGGTTCAGACCGTCGGAAGCCGAAACGTACGGGTACGACATGGTGTACATGTCGAAGTCCTGCTGGGCGAGCAGGCCCCAGATGACGGTCGCGTCATGCGGCTCGACCTTGAGGTCGATGCCGACTTCACGCAGGTCGCCCTGGATCGCTTCCATCTGCGGCAGGCTGTTGCCCGCCGAGAAGGACAGGCCGCGCAGTTCCAGCTTGTCGCCATCGGCGTTGTAGCGGAAACCGTCGTCGCCCAGGGTCCAGCCGGCTTCCTCCAGCATCGCGCCGGCCGCTTCCGGGTCGTGGGTCTCGAACACGCTGGTGTCGAGGTCGGCGTTGAAGTCGAGCACGTCCGGGTGGATGTAGGCGTTGGCCGGCTCGGCATAGCCGAAGAACACGCCGTCGGCGATGGACTCGGTATCGACCGCCATGTTGATCGCCTTGCGCACGTTCACGTCGGAAACGTTGTCGCGGGTGATCTTGAAGCCGACATAGTGGGTCCAGAAATACGCTTCGGCTTCAGAAACAGCGAAGCCTTCTTCTTCCTCGAAGTCGGCGACCGCGAAGTACGGAACGTACTGCGTGGCGTCGATGTCGCCCGACCGCATGGCCGCGATCCGGGTGTTGTCCTCCGGCACGATGCGCCAGATGACGCTGTCGACCTGGGCGGTCTGGTTGGAGAATTGCGGCGGACCCCAGGCGTAGTTCTCGTTCTTCGTCATGACGACCTGGTTACGCGGCTCCCAGGACTGCATGCAGAACGGGCCGGTGCCGTCGAACGGGGTCGAGCCGAACTCGTCGCCCATTTCCTTGACCTGGTCCGGGTTCACGACGACGTGATTGTGCTGCGTCATCTGGAACAGGAGTTCGGAATACGGCTCGTTCAGCTTGTAGACGACGGTACGGTCGCCGTCGGCCACGACCTCGTCGATGTCGCCGGCGCGCCACTTGGTGACACCGCGCTCATGCTCCATCCAGCGGTCGTAGTGGAAGGCGATGTCGGACGCGGTCAGCGGCCGGCCCGAGCAGTACTCGATGCCTTCCTTCAGGGTGAAGGTGTAGGTCTTGCCGTCCTCGGAAACGGTCCAGCTTTCAGCCAGGCCCGGCTCGACCGACTTCATGTCGTAACCGAGCGTGACCAGGGTGTCGCCGCCCATGAACAGGACCTCGGCGGTGGCACGCGCGGTGGAGGTGACCGGATCGTAGCGGTCGGTATCGACGACACGGGCAAGCCGCACTTCGAGCGCGGACGCCGGGGCCGCGGCGAAGCCGGCGGCAATGGCGACCGCCGAGGCAGTCGCCGTCAGGAACTTCGAACGTGTCATTGGTGCACTTCCCCTCTTTCACCGTTCGGATGGTTTCTGCCCGGAAAACGCCCCCGTGGCGTGCCGGATCGGGTAGGCCCCGCGGCCTATTTCCTCAGACGCGGGTCAAGAACGTCGCGCAACGCATCGCCAAGGACGTTGAACGCCAACACGACGGAAAAGATCAGAAGGCTCGGCAAGGTCGTGACATGCGGCCAGTAGTTCAGGAAGTTCCGGCCCTCGGAGGCCATCTTGCCGAGTTCGGCATAGGGCGGCTGGATGCCGAGGCCGAGAAAGCTCAGCGCGGCACCGACCAGGATCGCCTGACCGAACTGCAAGGTCATGTAGACCATGATGGTGGAGAAGCAGTTCGGGATCAGGTAGCGGGTGATGAGGTTGAGGTCGCTCTCCCCCAACGCGCGGCCCGCCTCGATATAGTCCTGGTTCATCACCACAGTCGCCGCCCCGCGGGTGACGCGGGCGATCGACGGGACTGCGGTGACCGCGAGCGCGATGATCAGCGCCGGCAGTCCGGGCGTCAGCACCGCGGCGAGTGCCAGGCCGAGAAGGATCGACGGGAACGACAACAGGATGTCGACGAACCGCATGATCACATTCTCGAGGCGTTTGTAGTAGGCCGCGAGGATGCCGAGCAAGGCGCCGGCGGTGCCGCCGAAAACCACCGCCAGGACACCGATCAGCAGGGTGTTGCGCAGACCGAAGACCAGGCGGCTCAGGACGTCGCGCCCCTGGTTGTCGCTGCCCAGCATGAACTCCGGGTGGTACTGGCGGGCACTGCCCTCCCGGATGTTGTTCTCGCGCCGGATACGCCGCCGGTCGCTGCGCGACTCCGCCGCGGCCAACGCCGCCTCCCCCTCGGCCCGGATCGCCTCGATGTCGTCGACGCTTTCGTACCAGGGCACGCGCAGGCGCTCGCGCATGGTGCCGTCATTGGGGTCATGCGGGGTCATGAACGGACCGATGACCGCGATCACGACGATCAGCGAGAGATAGACCGCCGCCGCGACAGCCGCGCCGTCGCGCAGCAACTGGCCGAGCGGGGTGATCCGCTTGCCGACGGCTTGCGTCGACTGCGCGGCGGACTGAGCCGCGGAGGACGGGGCCGGCGCCTGGGCCGGGCCGGCAAGTGCGGTGTTCGTCATCGGCTGACCCTCGGGTCCAGATAGGCGTAGAGCACGTCGACCAGCAGATTGACGAGGATGAAGGCAAGGGCGAGCACGATGATCGCCCCTTGGGCAGTCGGCGCATCCGACGACTGGATGGCCCCGACCGCGAGCCGGCCGAGCCCGGGCCAGGCGAAGATGGTTTCGGTGACGACGGCCCCGCCCAGCAGGAAGCCGATCTGAAGGCCGATCAGGGTGACGACCGGGATCAGGGCGTTGCGCAGCGCGTGGCGGATCACCACGCGGCCCTCGCCCGCCCCCTTGGCACGCGCCGTGCGCACATAGTCGAGGCCCAGGACCTCCAGGACCGAAGTCCGGGTGATACGGGCGATCGGCCCGACGAAGATGCCGCCGAGGGTCAGCGACGGCATGATCACATGCTGGATGCCGTCGGCCGTCCAGATCGGCCCGCCGCGTCCTTGAACGGGCAGGAGGTCCCAGCGTTCGCCCAGGAAGTAGATGAGCATCAGGCCGAACCAGAAGATCGGCATCGACACGCCGGCGACCGAAATCCCCATGATCACCCGGTCGACCATCTGACCGCGCCTGACGGCGGCATAGGTGCCCATGGCGATGCCGAGCGGGATCGCCCAGACCATGCAGGCGACCATCAGTTCAACCGTCGGCCCGAAGGTGTTGTAGAGCTCCGTCGCGACCGAAACGTTGGAGATGAAGGAACGCCCGAGGTCGCCCTGGAGGATGCGGCCGAGATAGAGCAGGAACTGCCAGATCAGCGGCTGATCCAGGCCAAGCGACTGGCGGATGCGGTCGATTTCGTCCTGGGTCGCGGTCGGGCCAGCGATGATCGCCGCCGGATCCGCCCCCGTCGATTGCAGGAGGACGAACCCGATGAGGAGCACGCCCAGCACCACCGGGATCGAGATGATCAAGCGTTCTGCAATATGACGGATCACGCGCGCAACATCCGTTCCCTCGGAGGTTATCCGGGCTCTTCGCGCTGCAAGCGCGGTGCCAGCCCGGATTCTGCAGCGATGCCACGGCTCTCGCGGCAACCAGGCTTCCACAGAAGGCGGCCTGCACAATCATTGGGCGGATCAGACCCGCGGGTCAATCGCCCCGGCGGCAGGCGTGACCACCTGCCCGGACGGCATCCGCTCTCACCTGGGCTTCGGTCCCCCCGGGCGGCCCGGCGCCCGCTTGCCGGTCCGGCGCGCGCGGATCGCGCTGAACGGCCAGGTGTCCATCTTGGCGCGGCGGGGGATGCGGTGCGGCTCCCGCTCGCCCTTGAAGAAGCGCATGCCGCCGTTGACCTGGTGGGTCGGCATCACCTCCATATGGGTGACGTCGACCCGGGCCGGCGCGGACAGGGCGAACATCGCGGCGGCGGCGACGTCTTCCGGTTGGAGGCATTGATAGTCGCGATAGCGCATCGCCTCCGCGAGATCGACGTCGCTCAGGATGTCGCCCAGTTCGCTCGCCT
This sequence comes from uncultured Rhodospirillaceae bacterium, assembly GCA_964397055.1. Classification (GTDB taxonomy): domain Bacteria; phylum Pseudomonadota; class Alphaproteobacteria; order CAYNIS01; family CAYNIS01; genus CAYNIS01. Next base: position 4,847 of record CAYNIS010000277.1, read on the forward strand.
CGACCCGGCCCGGAATAATCTCGGTCACCCGGACATTGGTGCCGTAGAGGTCGTGGCGGAGGCTCTGGGTCAGGCTGTAGATCGCGGCCTTGGCGGCGCCGTAGACCGGCAGGATGTCGGTCGGATAGTGGCCAGCGACCGAGCCCAGGGCGACGATATGGCCGTGGCTGCGTGCGTGCATGCCCGGCACCATCGCGCGCACGCAGTTGATGAAGCCGGCGACGGCGACGTTCATCATGCGCGCGACGTCCTCCGGCGCGTGGTCCCAGACGGTCATGCCGCCGCCGACCGCGCCGGAGCAGTAGACCATGACGTCGACCGGCGTGGTCGCGAAGGCGGTCAGCACCGCATCGCCGTCGGTGACATCGAGGGGGACCGGGATGGCCCCGGTGCGCGCCGCCAGCTGAAACGGCGCCCTGAGGCCCGGACTACCGCCCCC
>CAYNIS010000278.1:0-5269 GCA_964397055.1 uncultured Rhodospirillaceae bacterium
CCATCACGCACTCCGCACCGCGCCGGCCCGCGGCGGACCGAGAAGCCGCAAGGTGGTTGAAGGTGAAGTTTTATCATTCAGTTTCACGTGCAGGAGAGAAAAGATCGTAGAGAATAAGGATGGGAAAATGAATGAGATCCTTGAACCAGCACTCCATGTTGAGTTGGAGGATGAGTTTGGAACAGTGTTTAATGAAGTCCTCGCTGTCGACCTGGCTGCCTTCTACGCCGACGTGAAACGAGATTCAAAGCTGTCAGGATTCGGGAGTGTTGCGATCGAGCTACAAGATTGTGCGGCATCGACGCGGTCGCGGAGATCTTGCAGTCCTTCCACGTGCCGGTGATCTTCGTCACCGCCTACCCGGAACGCCTGTTGACCGGCGATCGCCCGGAACCGGCCTTTCTGATCACCAAGCCGTTCGTGCCGGAGGCGGTGAAGGTGGCAGTCAGCCAAGCCTTGTTCTTCGAAGCACCGCGCGCCGGATAGGGCCGGCCGCAATCTAGGGGGGACCCGACATGGAGCTGGTGCGCGGCCAGAACACGCCGATCACGCTGGACGTCATCGATATCGCGATCACCGGGGCGCCGGAGGAGCGGATCGGCAGCGAGACGACACCGTTTGCCGTGCCGCTCGGCGCCGACGGCAAGCTGGCGCCGGCAACCCGGGTGATCACGCCGTGGGCGGGCGGTGGCACCGGGGTGAAGTTCGAACTCACCACCGGCACCTTCCGGTTCACCTTCGCCGAGGTTCCGGCGGCCATCGACAAGGTTCTGATCGGGTTGGCCATCGATGCCGCGGCCGGGCGCACGACCACCTTCCGCAATTACCAGCGTGTGGGCATCGCCGCCGCCGCCCCGGGCTCCGCCGACGTGACCGCAGGCTTCCAGATGACCGAGTTCGAGGCCGGGGAAAGCGCGCTGATCCTGGTCGAGGTCTATCGCCGCCAGGGGCAGTGGAAGATGCGCGCGGTCGGCCAGGGCTATGCCCAGGGCTGGTCGGCGCTCGCCTCCGCCCATGGCGCCGACCCGGGGGCGTTGTCCGCACCGGGCTGAGCAGGGTCGCCGCCGGAACCTTCGGGGAGGGATCGGGATGCGCTTCGTCAACGCGATCACCGCATGGGCGGGGGTCCTGGCCGTTCTGGTGGTCGGCCCGGTCGTTCTGTTCTTCTGGCAGCGTGCACAGGCGGTGGCGAAGGCCGGCGAGAGCCTGGCCAAGGAGTACGAGGACATGTTCCTCGCCACCGACGGCCCGATGGAACCCAAGGAGGTGTTCATCCAACGGCGCCTGGCGGACATCCGGCGCGACTGGACCCGCCGCAACTGGTTCTACTACGCCGTGGTGCCGGTGCTCTCGATCATCCTCGTGATCTGGGTCGCGGCCCTCTAGTGTCCTGATACCGAAGTGCGCTGCCAGGGCGTAACCCGCGCGCTTGCGAACTTCGGAATCGAGAAGGACACTAGATTCAATAGGTTGCTAGTGTGATGCCGATCGAGAAGGTCGCACCCAGCTTGCGGATAGAGCGATCGACCTTCTCGATCATCACACGAGAGCATTTTCCAGCCGGACCGGATCAGTCTGGCGGTTCGGAAAACGCTCCGAGCGGTCAGGCCGCTTTCGGAACCAGATCGGGCCAGCGATCCGCCCACGGCGCCATCGCCTCGAACGCGGCGGCGAGGTCGATCAGCGTCTGCTCGTCCCACCAGTGCCCGACCAGTTGCATGCCGATCGGCAGGCCGCGGCTGTCGAAGCCGCAGGGCAGGGCCAGCGCCGGATGGCCGGACAGGTTGAACGGGTGGGTATAGCTGTACCAGGCCTGCCTGAGCGTCCCGGCCAGCTGGTTGCCGATCCGAAGCGGCATGTGGGAGGCGTGCTCGGCCGCCAGCGGCGGGGCGGCAAGCGTCGGCGTGATCATCGCGTCCAGCCCGTCCAGCATCGAGACCACGTAGATGTAGAGGTCCGAGCGGGTGATCAGCGCGGAGCGCAGTTCCTCCATCGTGATCGCCAGCCCCTCTTCGAGTGCCCGGACGGTCGCGATGTCGAGGTCGGCGGCATTGTGGTCGAGGAGGAAGGCGTAATGGGCGACCTGGCCCGAGCGCATGATGATCCGGCCCGCTTCCTCTCCCCAGTCGCCGCGGTCGTGCAGGTCGACGATGGTCGCACCGGCGCGCTGGAAAACACTCAAGGCCCCGGTCACCGACCGCTCGATCTCATGGTCGATCAGCTCGTTGCCCATGCGCGGCAGCCAGCCGATGCGCTTTCCCTTCAGGGCGGCCGCCGGATCCGCCGGCAAGGGGAAGGTCTCCGGTCCGCGGGCCCGCGACCACGGGTCGCCGGAATCGGCGCCGGAGGTGACGCCGAGCATGAGGGCGAGATCGGCGACGGTGCGGGTCATCAGGCCGAGCTGGGAGATCGGCGCGAAGACGTTCGCCTCCTGCTCGTAGGGGATACGGCCCAGCGTCGGCTTGATGCCGACCACCCCGCAACAGGCGGCCGGTATGCGCGCCGATCCGCCGCCGTCGGTGACCAGCGCCAGCGGCCCCATGCCCAGGCTGACCGCGGCCCCGGCCCCGCCGGAGGAGCCGCCCGCGGTCAGATCGGTGTCCCACGGGTTGCGGGTGACGCCGAACAGCGGGCTGTCGGTCATCGCCCGATGGCCGAATTCCGCTGTGGTGGTCTTGCCGATCAGGATCGCGCCGGCGGACTTCAGACGGGCGACCGCCGCCGCGTCGCGCGGGCTGACATTGTCCTTGAACACGACCGAGCCGAGGGTCGTGCGCAGCCCCTTGGTGGAGATCAGGTCCTTGACCGTGAACGGCACGCCGTGCAGCGGTCCGGTGGGTGCCGGTGCCGCATCCGCGGCCGCCGCGGCCTTCAACGCGCCCGCTTCGTCCAGCGTGATGAATGCGTTGACGTGACGGTCCGTCGCCTTGATCCGCGCGAGCACGGCTTCGGTCGCCGCGGTCGCGGTCAGTTCCTTGTCGGCGATGGCCTTGGCCAGCGCGGTCGCGGACATCGAACAGGGGTCAGTCATGGCGGCAGGCCCTCGACAAGTGGGAACAGGCGCGCGAACGGTGACCAGGCTTTTTCGGGATATCCGACGACCGGCTTGCTGCCTAACCGTCGATCAGGCGATCGATCCGGTCGCGCAGCCCGTAATACTGGCTGACGACCGGCAGGAACCATGGCGTGCCGTCATAGAACGGTTTGGTCGGAAAGGGTAGGCCGTCGAAGCCCGAGGGGCGGTTCTGGCGCCCGAGTATCTTGAGCGCCGTCTGATGGCCGAGATGGTTCATCATCGCAACCCCCGACCCGTTGCAGCCGACCAGGTAATGAACGCCGTCCGGTGTCGTTCCCATATGCGGCAGGAAATCGAAGGTGAAGGCGATGCCTCCGGTCCAGGCGTGGGTGATCCTGGTGCCCTCCAGCTCCGGGAAGACGCGGGTCATCTGGCGGTAGAGGATCTGCGCCGGCCCGGTCGGATCCCCCATCGAAAGCCTGGCCCGGCCGCCGAACAGCATCCGTGTCCGGTCGGGCGACAGCCGGAAGTAGTTGAGGACGCGCTTGGTATCGGCGAGCGAGCGGTTGTTCGGCACCAGGCGCTGGGCGACCTCAGGCGCCAGGGGCTCGGTCGCGATAATGTAGCTCGCCGCCGGGATCAAGCGGCGCTTGACCCAGGGTGTCGGCGCCCCGGTGTAGCCGTTGGTGCCGGCCACCACTTCCCGCGCCTTCACGACCCCCTTGTCGGTCGTGACGGTGAAGCCGCCGTCACCGCGGCTGATCGCGGTCACCTTGGTCATCGGGCAGAAGGTGACGCCGGCGCGGATCGCGGCGTCGAGCAGCCCGCCATGGAGCTTCGCCGGATGCACGCTGCGGCCCGACTGCATGACCAGGCCGCCGTGGTAGAAGTCGGTGCCGATCTCCTCCCGCTGGCGGTTGCGCGGCAGCAGTTCGACGCCGGTGTTGCCGGCCTTGGTCAGGACCTCCGCCCGCTCGCCCAGGGCGTTGTAGTGGCTGCGCGTGAACGCGCCGACGAAGCGCCCGCAGTCGGCGAGGTCACAGTCGATCCCCTCGCGCGCGATGATGTCGACCAGATGGTCGACCGACTGGGTCGCCTCCTCGATCAGTTGGGTCAGCCGTTCCTTGCCCAGGCTCTCCTCCGCCGGCGACTTGCGAGTGCCGGATGAGGGGCCCTTGCCGACATTGACGCCGGACACCTGCCCGCCATTGCGGGTCGACGCACCATGGCCCAGGCGCTCGGCCTCGATCACCACGACCTTGGTGCCGTTGCGGGCGAGTTCGAGGGCGGTGGACAGGCCGGCGAAGCCGGAGCCGACGACGACGACGTCGATCTCCGCCGGCAGGTCGTGGGCCGGCTCATCCCGGGGTTCCGCCGCTTCCCACCAGTAGGGAATGGTCTTGTAGTCTTCAGCAAAGATCGTCGTCACCCTCGAGCTCCCTCGCCCTTCCGCGCGTGCCGGGCTCGACCCCGCCGGCACACCTGTTGCCCCGTCTTCGTCAGACGCGCGCCGCGCGGATCGCCTGCCAGACACTCTCCGACGTCAGCGGCATGTCGAGGGCCGTGACACCGTCACCCGCCAGGGCGTCGATCACGGCGTTGACCACCGCCGGCGGCGCGCCCGTCGTCCCGGCCTCTCCCGCGCCTTTGACGCCCAGCGGGTTGGTTGTGCACGCCTCTTCCAGGAAGTCGACGGCGATCATCGGCACGTCGTCGGCGCGCGGCAGGCAGTAGTCCATGAGCGAACCGGAGAGCAGCTGGCCGGTCTCGGCATCGTAGCGGCAGGCTTCCATCATCGCCTGGCCGATGCCCTGGACGGTGCCGCCGACGATCTGCCCCTCTGCAAGCAGCGGGTTGAGGAGCCGGCCCAGGTCGTCGGCGATCGCATAGCCGACAAGGCGGACGACGCCGGTATCCGGGTCGACCTCGACCTCCGCCACATGGGTCCCGTTGGCGAAGGTCTTGCCGCGCTGGACCCAGTGAGCCTTTCCGCCGAGCCCGAAGCGGCCGCCGTCCGGTCCCTTGTCCTGGCGCTTCACCGCCGCGCGCGCGACGTCCGCCAGGCCCACCGTCCGGTCGGTTCCGGCGACCGCGAACCGGCCGTCTTCGAACGCGATGTCGCCGACCGCCGCTTCGAGAAGGCCGGCGGCGATCTCCTTGCCGGCGTCGATCGTGCGATCCACCGCCTCGATCACCGCCGACCCGCCGATCGAAAGGGCGCTGGAGCCGCCGGTTCCCTTGCCATAGGCGACG
>CAYNIS010000279.1:0-5255 GCA_964397055.1 uncultured Rhodospirillaceae bacterium
GGGTCGGCCCCGCGCCGCGCCGGCCAGGACATGGCGAACCCGTCCGGCCTCTTCCTCGCCGGCATCCTGATGCTGAACCACATCGGCCAGAGTGTCGCGGCCGAAAAGGCGCACAACGCGTGGCTTAAGGCGATCGAGGACGGTGTCCACACCTACGACATCTTTGAGGAAGGGGTGAGCACCGAAAAGGTCGGCACGTCCGGCTTCGCCGACGCCGTGATCGCCCGCCTGGGCCAGGAGCCGACCAAGCTGAAGCCGGTCAAGTACGCCGCAGAGGGGCGCATGGCGGTGCCGACGGCGGTGCGCAAGACGCCGGCGAAGAAGGAGGTCGTCGGTGTCGACGTGTTCCTGGAATGGCGCGACGGCTCTCCGGACGAACTCGCCGCCCGACTGAACGCCATTCACGGCTACGGCCTGAAGCTCAAGATGATCACCAACCGCGGCGTCAAGGTCTGGCCGGAGGGCATGGAGGAGACCTTCTGCACCGACCACTGGCGCTGCCGGTTCATGACGGAGGACGGGGTCGCGACCGACCACCTGCACATCATCGCGCTGTTGAACCGGGTCGCCCAACTCGGCCTCGACTTCATCAAGACCGAGAATTTGTGCACGTTCGACGGGGAGCCGGGCTACTCCGCCGGCCAGGGGGCGTAAGACCAAGAGGATGCGGGGCGGTGCGAAGTCGCGCCGTCCCGACGCTCAGACGCCGTCGACGATCATCAGGCGGCTCTTGGTCGACGCGATCCGCATTTTCAGCGGCTCCGCATATTCCGGGGAGGCGTGCCACGCCTCCGCCGCCGCACGGTCGGGGAATTCGACCATCACCAGGCGCCGGGGCGCCCAATCCCTCTCCTTCACCTGGACCTCACCGCCGCGAACGACGTAGCGACCGCCGTACTTCTCGACGGTCGGGGCGGCGAGCGGCTTGTACTGCTCGTAGAGGTCCGCGTCCGTGACCTCGACATCGGCGATGACGTAGGCGGGCATCGGGCGGGTCCTCAGCGGGTCGGGACCGGGTGTTCACCACGGTAGTCGTAGAAGCCGCGGTCGGCCTTGCGACCCAGCCAGCCGGCTTCGACGTACTTCACCAGGAGCGGGCACGGGCGATACTTGCTGTCGGCCAGCCCCTCGTACAGCACGTGCATGATCGAGAGGCAGGTGTCGAGGCCGATGAAATCGGCGAGCTCTAGCGGGCCCATCGGGTGGTTGGCACCCAGCCGCATCGACGTGTCGATCGCCTCCACCGAACCGACCCCCTCGTAGAGGGTGTAGATCGCCTCGTTGATCATCGGCAGCAGGATGCGGTTGACGATGAACGCCGGGAAGTCCTCCGCCATCGCCGGCGTCTTGCCGAGCCGGCGCACGACCTCCTTGACCGCGGTATAGGTCTGGTCGTCGGTCGCAATGCCCCGGATCAACTCGACCAGTTGCATCATCGGCACCGGGTTCATGAAGTGCATGCCCATGAACCGTTCGGGCCGGTCGGTCGCCGCCGCCAGCCGCGTGATCGAGATCGAGGACGTATTGGTCGCGACGATCGTCTGTTCGCTGAGATTGGGGATCAGATCCTTGTAAATCTGGCGCTTGACCTGCTCGTTCTCGGTCGCCGCCTCGATCACCAGGTCGCAGTCGCCGAAGCTGACCAGATCGGTCAGCCCGTTGATGCGGGCCAGCGCCTCCGCCTTTTCCAGCTCGGAGATGCGACCCCGGCCGACCTGGCGGTCCATGTTCTTGCCGATCCGGTCGTAGGCGCGATCGAGGGCCGCCTGATCGATATCGGACAGCTTAACGTCGTACCCGGCCAGAGAGCAGACATGGGCGATACCGCTGCCCATCTGCCCAGCCCCGATCACACCGATCTTCCGCACCCCGGCCATGCCGTCTCCTGAACCGTCTATTGCACTGCAAAATAACGCGATACGCCGCCCGAAGGAGTGCTTCAAGCGGCGTGTCGAAAAAATGTGCATGTTCTCGCTGAGGACAATGGCGCCGCCGGTGCGAAATCGGCGGCGCCGTGCCCGGATCGATCAGCCGAGTTCCTGTTCCAGTTCCGGCAGGGCCTGGAAGAGATCGGCGACGAGACCGTAGTCGGCGACCTGGAAGATCGGCGCTTCCTCGTCCTTGTTGATCGCGACGATGACCTTCGAGTCCTTCATCCCGGCGAGGTGCTGGATGGCGCCGGAAATGCCGACCGCGATGTAAAGCTGCGGGGCGACGACCTTGCCGGTCTGGCCGACCTGGTAGTCGTTCGGCACGAAACCGCTGTCGACCGCCGCGCGGGACGCGCCGACCGCGGCCCCCAGCTTGTCCGCCACCGCCTCGATCAGCTTGAAATTGTCGCCGGACTGCATGCCGCGGCCGCCGGACACGACGATGCCGGCAGCGGTCAGTTCCGGCCGTTCCGACTTCGACAGTTCCTGGCTGACGAACTTCGACAGCCCGGCATCCCCGGTCGAGGTGACGGTGTCGACGGTCGCCGACCCGCCCTCTGGGGCAGCCCCGTCAAAGGCGGTGCCGCGAACGGTGATCACCTTGATCGGGTCCGACGACTGGACGGTCGCGATGGCGTTGCCGGCATAGATCGGGCGGGTGAACGTATCCGCGGACTCCACCGACAGGATTTCGCTGATCTGCTGGCTGTCGAGCAGGGCCGCGACCCGCGGCATGACGTTCTTGCCATGGGTGGTCGCGGTCATCAGCACATGGCTGAAGCCCTTGCCGACCTCGGCGATCAACGGCGCATGGTTTTCGGCGAGCTTCTGCTCGAACTCCGGCGCATCGACGTGAAGGACGCGGGTCACGCCGGCGACCTTGGCCGCGGCGTCGGCGGCCGCCTGGCTGCCGGACCCGGCGACCAGGACGACAACGTCGCTGTCGATCGCGACGGCCGCGGTCACGGCGTTCAGGGTCGCGGGCTTCAGGCTCGCGTTATCGTGTTCGGCAATGACGAGAACCGGCATGGCTCAGATCACCTTCGCTTCGTTCTTCAGCTTCTCGACCAGTTCCTGAACCGATCCGACCTTGATGCCGCCCTGGCGCTTCGGCGGCTCCTCCACCTTGAGGGTGGTGAGGCGCGGGGCGATGTCGACCCCCAGGTCCTCCGGCTTCAGGCTTTCGATCGGCTTCTTCTTGGCCTTCATGATGTTCGGCAGGCTGGCATAGCGCGGCTCGTTCAAGCGCAGATCGGTGGTCACCACCGCCGGCATCTGAAGTTCGACAGTTTCCAGCCCACCGTCGATCTCCCGGGTCACCGACAGGCTGCCGTTCGACTTCTTCACCTCCGAGGCGAAGGTGCCTTGCGCCCAGCCCAGGAGGGCCGCCAGCATCTGGCCGGTCTGGTTGGAGTCGTCGTCGATCGCCTGCTTGCCCAGGATGACCAGTTCCGGCGCTTCCTTGTCGACGATCGCCTTCAGCATCTTGGCGACCGCGAGCGGCTGCAGTTCCGCGTCGGAGATCACATGGATGCCCCGGTCGGCACCCATCGCGAGCGCCGTGCGGATGGTCTCCTGACACTGCTGAACGCCGAGCGAGACAGCGATGATCTCGGACGCCGTGCCGGCCTCCTTCAGGCGCACCGCTTCCTCGACCGCGATCTCGTCAAAGGGGTTCATCGACATCTTGACGTTAGCGGTCTCCACGCCGGAGCCGTCCGCCTTGACCCGGATCTTGACGTTGTAGTCGACGACCCGTTTGACCGGGACCAGAACCTTCATCGCTTTGCCTGTCTTCGTTGTCACGCTTCAGGGAGGTGGCGAGGCGGACCCCGCTTCGCAATCGCGGCCGGACCTTAGGTGGCGCTCTCGATGAGTGTCAATCGACCCACCGGACCGCCGCAGTCTGCCCAGGCCGCACGGCCGTCCCCTCGGCGTTGCCGCACCGGCTGGTCAACGGGTCGCCATCAAGAGCACGAACAGCACCACTGCCACGCCCTGCAAGCTGACCCGGATGCGCATAAGCCGGTTGGCGTATTTGCGATTGAACTCGCCGCCCTGCGCCATGGCGACCAGTCCGATGAGGAGCGAGGCTAGCACCGCCAGCATGGTCGCCCCGAGCAGGATTGAGATCATATTCATGGATGATCACATAGCGCCATTGGCGCTCATTCGCACCCCAAACCACTGCGTCAATGTCGCGCGAAACGACAAAACGACCCGTCCATGCCGCTGATCGACCATATCCGTGCCTGCAATGCCCATGACCTCGCGGGTTATGTCCGCTTTCTGGTCGGCGACCAGCCGCTCGGCTTCGTCCGGCGCGATGTCGCGGGCGTTCTGATCGGGGACACCGGCCTGTTCGAGGAGGTGGCGGACGGGCTGGTCCTGGTGGACGAGCCGCCCGGGTTCGCCGAACGGTCGGACCTGGTGGATCGGGCGGTCGGCGCGCTGGTCGACGCCGGGGTCGTCAAACGCCGGCGCGACGAATACTACCCGGCGGTGACCGGCTGGCAGGCGGCGCCGTTCTTCCGCGTCGACCGGGCGGCGGTGCCGACCTTCGGCCTGCGCGCCTATGGCCTGCACGTCAACGGCTATGTCCGGCGTCCCGACGGGCTCCACATGTGGGTCGGCATTCGCGCCCGCGACAAATCGGTGGCGCCGGGCAAGCTCGACAACCTCGTCGCCGGCGGCCAGCCGATCGGGCTCACCGTGCGCGAGAACCTGGTGAAGGAGGCGGCGGAAGAGGCCGCGATCCCGGCCGAGCTCGCGATGACCGCCCGCGCCGTCGGCCAGCTGACCTATGTGATGGAGCAGGCATCGGGCCTGAAGCCCGACACCGTCTTCGCCTTCGACCTGGAGCTTCCGGCCGACTTTATCCCGGAGAACACCGATGGCGAGGTCGAGCGGTTCGAACTGCTGCCGGTCGAGGAGGTGCGGGAGATCGTCGAGACCTCCGACCGGTTCAAGTTCAACTGCAACCTGGTGATCATCGACTTCCTGATCCGCCACGGCCTGGTCGGCCCCGACGACCCGGGCTATGCGGACCTGGTCACCGGGCTGCACGCGCTCCTACCCTGATTTCGCCATCCCGATCATCGCCCGGATGTCCGCCGGCGAGTGCCCGGCGGACCGCAGGTCCCGAAGCGTGACCGAACGATCGCGCTTGGCGTAGCGCTTGCCATCCGGGCCGACCAGCAAGCGGTGGTGGTGGTAGCGCGGGACCGGCAGGCCGAGGAGGGCTTGCAGCAACCGGTGCAGATGGGTCGCGTGGAATAGGTCGACCCCACGGACGACGTCGGTCACGCCCTGGAGCGCATCGTC
>CAYNIS010000280.1:0-5197 GCA_964397055.1 uncultured Rhodospirillaceae bacterium
TCGACCACGGTGATGCCGGTTCCGGCAGCACCGGTATCAGGGATGGCGCTGTCGGGGATCGCGCTGTCGAGACTGCCCCCGATCGCGTCTCTCAGGCTCTCGAGTGTCACCGGCAGCGCAGCCGCCGCGTTCAGCGTCGGCACGATGATCGAAAGGCGACGCATCGAGCAGTCAGGTCATTCGAGCGCTTCGAGCTCGTCGACGAAGCCCTCGATCACCTTCAGGCCCTTCAGCCAGAACGCCGGGTCCGCGGCGTCGAGGCCGAACGGCGCCAGGAGCTCCTGGTGGCGCTTGGTGCCGCCCGCCGACAGCATGTCGAGATAGCGCTGGGCGAAGCCGGCGTCGCTGTCCTGGTAGACGGCGTAGAGGGCATTCACCAGGCAGTCGCCGAAGGCATAGGCGTAGACATAGAACGGCGTGTGGATGAAGTGGCCGATATAGGCCCAGAAGTTGCGGTACTCGTCCTCGAACCGGAGCGCGGGGCCGAGGCTTTCCGTCTGGACCGCCATCCAGATCTCGGCGATCTCGTCCGGGGTCAGCTCTCCTTCCCGGCGGCGGGCATGGACCCGCTCCTCGAAGAAGTAGAAGGCGATCTGGCGGATCACCGTGTTCAGCATGTCCTCCACCTTGGCCGCCAGCATCGCCTTGCGCACGCGGGGCTCGGTGGCATCGGCAAGCAGCGACTGGAAGGTCAGCATCTCCCCGAAGACGCTGGCGGTCTCCGCCAATGTCAGCGGGGTCGAGGACTGGAACAGGCCCTGGCGCCCGGCCAGCACCTGATGGACGCCGTGGCCGAGCTCATGCGCGAGGGTCATCACGTCGCGCGTGCGGCCGTGGTAGTTGAGCAGGAGATAGGGGTGGGCGCTCGGCACCGTCGGGTGGGCGAAGGCGCCGGAGGTCTTGCCCGGCATCGGCGGCGCATCGATCCAGGCGTTGTCGAAGAAGCGCTGGCCGACGGAGGCCAGTTCCGGGGAGAACGCGCGATAGGCGTCGAGCACGCGGGTGCGCGCCTCGTCCCAGGAGAAACGACGGTCGTCCTGGTCCGGCAACGGCGCATTGCGGTCCCAGTAGTCGAGCTGGTCGCCGCCGAACCACTTGGCCTTCAAGACATAGTAGCGGTGGGCGAGCCTCGGATAGGCGTCCTTGACGGCGGAGGTCAGCGCGTCGACGACATGGTCCTCGACGCAGTTGGAGAGGTTCCGGTAGGAGACCGGGCGGGCATAGCCGCGCCACGTGTCGTCGATCTCCTTTTCCTTGGCGAGCGTGTTGGTGATCAGCGCGAAGGTGCGCGAGTGCCGGCCGAGCACGTCGCCCACCGACTTCGCCGCATCCCGGCGCTTGGTCCGGTCGGTGTCGGAGAGGAGGTTGAGGACGTCGGACAGCGGCATGTCCTCGCCCCGGAACGGGAAGCGCAGATCGGCCAGCGTCTCCTCGAACAGGCGGTTCCAGGCGCCGCGCCCGACGACATAGCGCTCGTGCAACAGGCGTTCGACCTCGTCCGACAGCTGGTGGGCCCGGAACTGGCGGAGATCGCGCAGGAACGGCCGATACTTGGCAAGGTCCGGGGCAGCGAACTTCGGTTCCAGATCGGCATCCTCGATCCGGTTCAGCTCCAGCGTGAAGAACACCAGGTTGCTGGAGATGCGGGTCACCCGTTCCTGCATCGACTGGTAGAACTTGCCGATCTCGGGGTCGGCCAGGTCGCACTGATAGACCAGCCCGGCATAGCTCATGACCCGGCCCAGTACCTCCTCCAGCGCCTCGAACCGGGCGATCGCCCGGCCCAGCTCATCACCCGGCAGGCCGGCGAGCCTGCCCGCGTAGTCGGCATGGATGGAGGTCGCCTCGGCCTCCGCCCGGTCGAGGTCGTCCGCGAGTTCGCGCGAATCACGGCCAGGATAGAGATCGGCGAGGTCCCAGCGCGGCAAGGTCGCCGGATCGATGTCGCTGGACGGGGCGGCTTGAGCGGCGTCGGTCAACTCTCGAAGCTCCTGAAACGGGGCAGCGGGCAAGTGATCTCAGGATATGGGCGCGGTTCGCCGCGGCGCAAAGCACCGGCCGGGCGTTGGCAATGGACAACCCGGCCCGATGCGTGTTAATTCACCGGCAAAATTCGGAGCTATGGCGGCGCCCGTGCGATCAGGCACGTCCCGGCGCCGCTTATCTGTTTAATCGCACCGCCGACGGGGACGCTGGATCACCCCCGACGGCAAGACGTCCAGGAGTGGGAAACATCGTCCAGGTACTCGTTCGCGACAACAATGTCGACCAGGCCCTGCGCGCGCTGAAGAAGAAGATGCAGCGCGAGGGTGTGTTCCGCGAGATGAAGCTGCGCCGCAACTACGAGAAGCCGTCCGAAAAGCGCGCGCGCGAAAAGGCGGAAGCGGTGCGCCGGTCGCGGAAGCTGCTGCGCAAGCGGCTGGAGCGCGAAGGCTACTAGGCCTTTAGTTAGGCCAGGGTATCTGGGTGAAGGCGTCGGGACATCCCGGCGCCTTTCGCGTTCCAGGGTCCCAATCGACTTCCGCCTACCGCAAATCGGACGCGGACTGAACCAGTCCGCGACGACGATTTGCGCCTCAGTTCAATAGGTTGAGGGCTTTCCGAACCGCCGGGCCAACTCCGCCCGGCTGGAACATGCTCTAGCCGATCAGGCGCCAGAACATCCTGATCGAGGTGATCGCGAGGAAGACCGCGAACGCGAAGCGCAGCTGCTGGCGCGGCAGCATATGCGCGATCTTCGCCCCTTGCGGTGCGACCAGAACGGTCGCGGGCACGATCGCGGCAAAGCCGAGCAGGCTGACAAAGCCGAGCGTCCCGGGCGGCACCTGCCCGCCCGTGCCAAGGGTCAGGAGGCCGTGGGCGTAGGCCCCGGTGGCGATGAAGCTCAAGGTACCGGGCACGGCGATGATCAGGCCGATGGCGGAGGCGGTGCCGACCGCCCGATGCACCGGAAAGTTCGACAGGACAAGGGTGGGCACCGAAAGGGTCGCCCCGCCGATTCCCATCATCGAGGAGATGGTGCCGATCACCCCGCCGATCGCCGCCCGACGCCAGCCGGTCGGCAGGCTGTCGGCGAGGCGGAGGCTCTCCGGCACGAACATCAGCTGCAGCGACACGACAAGGGCCACGACCGCGAAAATGGCGGTCAGGACATCGCCGCGCAGATAGCTCGCCAGTGCGCTGCCGACCAGGACGCCGACCGCGATCGCCGGCCCCCAGCTCTGCAACAGGGCGAAATCGACCGCGCCGCGCTTGTGGTGGGCGCGCATGCTGGAGATCGAGGTCGGGATGATCGTCGCGAGGGAGGTGCCGACCGCCAGCTTGTGGCTGGTGTCCGGGTCGATGCCGAGGAACGGGAACACATAGGCCGACAGGATCGGCACGATGACGATGCCGCCGCCGATGCCCAGCAGACCCGCCAGCAACCCGGCGACCACACCGACGGCAAGCAGCGACAGGACGATGGGCAGAAGGGCGATCAAGCCGTCGGGCATGGCGGGCCGGAAGCATTGCGGGCGGAAGCGCGAACGCCGGGGCTTAGCAGGTCCGGGTGTGCGGCGCTATCATGATGGCCATCGACACTCCGAAGACGCCGGATCGCCCCATAGATGCAGAAACCTCTCGGCCGTGGCCTGCCCGTCCATATGCGGTTGAGCGAAGACCAGACCGTCGAGCTCGCCGACATGTTCCGGTTGATGAGCGACCCGTCGCGCCTGCGCATCATCCTCGCCTGCCTGGACCAGCCGGCGTCGGTCGGCGACATGGCGGCCAGCCTCGGCCTCTCGCCCTCGCTGGTGTCCCACCATCTGCGCCTGTTGCGGGCAGGGCGTCTGATCCAGGCGGAACGGCGCGGCAACCGGGTCTTCTACCTGATCACCGACGAGCATATCCGGCGCGTGCTGACCGACATGACCGACCATGTCGACGAGACCGAGGGCGAGTCAGAGGAGGAAGGCTGAGCCCGGCGCGGCTCAGGCCACCCACCGGCGTCGGAGAAAGCGTGTGGGGTCCGGCAGCCTGCGCACCGCCTCCGCGACCAGGCGGATGGTGGTCAGGACCATGACCGTGAAGGGGACCGCCAGGACCAGGTAGAGCAGTGAGGTGGCGATCACGAACCTGGGAAGCTGACCGGCCCCGAGATCAGCCACCACCCCGAACACCATGGGCAGCAAGACGGGCAAGGCCACGAGCACGGCATTGCCGGAGAGGGTCGTCCAATGCACGAGCCGACGGCTTTCAAGGGCGAGAACAACAGCCGTGACCGCAACGCTGTAGCCATAGTAGTTGATCGGGAAGACAAGCTCCGTGTGCCGGAAGAACGTGCCTTGCAGGCCGCCAATCCACGCCTGCGGAAGCGCATCGCCCACCGCCCATGGCCACCCCCAGCCCAGGATCGTGACTGCGAGGGCGGCGGATGAGCCGATGGCAGCGGCTCTGAGGGCGGTGTCCAGGACCGGCCGAAGCCGCCCCTGAGCCCGCTCCAGCCAGCCGGCAAGGCCGAGGATGCCGAGCGTCACGATCAGGAAGAAGGTCAATTGCGGCATCAGGAGCAGGACGCGGACCGGCTCCCCGAACAGCTCCTCGACCGGCTTTTCCCGGTAGATCGCCCATAGGCTGACGTCAGCCGCGAAGTAGACGACCTTGAAGGTCGCGATCAGCCGGGCGAGCAGGAACAAGCCCGGCAACCCCTGGCTGTCGCGGGCGCGCAGGGCGGCGGCGATGACCAGCAGCAACGCACTCGGCAGCGTGCAGAACGGCACGGCGAAATGGAGCTCCTGGTCCTTGAGGCCGCCCGTGTACCAGAAGAGGAAGAAGAGCGCCGGCCACGCCGGGAGCACGATCACCGACGAGATCGGCCAGAAGGCGAGAACGGCAAGCGTGGACCTTGGGCCCGCCGCCAGGGTTACCGACACCACCACATCATCAGGCGTTGCGCTCGCGGCATCGCCGTCAAGCAACAGCCACGTCGTCCCGTCGGCGTCCACCAGCCGGTGGGTGACCGGAGCACCTGGGGCAAGATCAAGCCGGGGCGGACGGCGCTGCCGCGCTTCCTGGCGCGACATGGTGCCGAGATCGCGCGGGAGAACCTCGACCGCGAGGATCGATCGACCGGCGGCGGTGTCCCAGGCACGATAGAGATAGCCGGCCGCACCCTCCGCCAGCAGCCGCTCGACGATCACGACATGGCGGCGCGCCG
>CAYNIS010000281.1:0-5168 GCA_964397055.1 uncultured Rhodospirillaceae bacterium
GGGCCGGACCGACGGAGGCCAGCGTGATCGCGGCATCGCCGGCCTGCGCCATCGCCGCCCAGGCTTGGCGCGCGGCCTCCCGCCGGATCAGGACCGCGCGGTAGTCGTCGATCGTCATGGCGTTGGCGACCGCGTAGCGCTGCATCATGCTTTCCGACAGGCCGCCGCCGCACTGCTCCAGAAGGTTGCGCAGGGTCCAGCGCATCTCATAGGCGCAGACGTCGCGCGCGATCTCCCGCCCGGTCGCGATCGCCTGCTCCACCGCCTCGACCACCGGGCTGCCGGCACGGCGCACGATCTCGACACCGCCGGCGGCGACGCGTGCCACCAGTGCCTCGAACGCGGCGATCGCCTCCTGGTCGAGATCGGCCCAGCCCTCCGTCTCCAGCACCACCAGGCGGGCCGGCCTGATCGCCGCGGGCGGGGTGTCCGGGCCGACCAGACCGATGGCACCGGGATCGCCGCCCGAGCGCTTGGCGGTTTCGATGGCGACCTGCCACATGTCCTCCGGCGAGCCGGCATGCACACCCAGATGGCTCTGGCTCAAGGCCAGCCGCTCGCCACGGTTCATCGCCCCCAGGGTCGGCTTGATCGCGTGATTGGCGCAGAAGCTGGCCGGCCGGATCACCGAGCCGACGACCTGGCTGCCGATCGCCGCCGGCACCATCTGCGCGCCGATCACGGCCGCCGAGCCGGAGGAGGAGCCGCCGGGCGTGTGTTCGGAATTGAACGGGTTGGCGGTCGGCCCCGGATGAGACATGCCGAGTTCCGTTGTCACGGTCTTGCCGAGGATGACGGCGCCGGCATCGCGCAGGGCCTGGACACAGGCCGAATCCTGCTTGGGGAAGTTATCGGCATAGAGCGGGCTGCCCATCTTGGTGGGCATGTCGCGCGTGACCAGCAGGTCCTTGATGCCGACCGGCATGCCGTCGATCGGCGAGAGCGGGCGGCCGGCCTTGTAGCGCTCGGTCGAGGCGTCCGCCGCCTCCCGCGCGCCGGTCTCGTTCAGGGTCACCCAGGCCTGGACCACCGGCTCGCGTGCCGCGATCGTCTCCAGGCAGTGCTCGAGGAAGGCGCGCGGGCTCGACGCCCCGTCACGGAAACCGGCGACCTTGTCGTGGAAGGTCAGCGCCTGGAAGGTCGCGGGATCGTAGCTGCCGGGCATTGTCGGGGGTCTCCATCTTTCGCCGATCGAACCGGCACAGGATGGAACGGCGACCCCCGCGAAGACCAGCGTGGCGTTACCCCGCGTCCGCCACCAGCGGCGCGAAGTCGGAAAGGGCCGCCATGATCGCCTCCGGCGCGTCCTCCTGCTTCAGATGGCCGGCCCCCGGCACCTCGATGAAGCGGGTGAGCGGCAGCATGGCGGCCACGCGCCGGCCGGTCGCGATCGGGATCCACTGGTCCTCCATGCCCCACAGCAACTGGACCGGGCAGCGGACCTCCCCCAGCCGTGGCTCGACCTGATCGGTGTGGCGCTGATCCATCTGGGCGATCTGGCGATAGAACGCGGCCTGGCCGACCGGCTCACGCCACGGCGTCGCATAGGGCTCAAGCTCGACATCCGCCAGCTGGCGGTGGATCGCGGTGTTCAGATACGCAGCCAGCAACGCATCGTGCATGTAGGCGGGCATGCCGGCGAACGCTGCCTCATGCTCCTTCACATGGGCGACGAAGGGCGAGCCCCAGGGCCGGATCGCGACCGGGTCGATCAGGGTCAGGGACGCATAGTCGAGGCGGTCGAGCAGATGCGCGCGCAGAGCCGTCGCCCCCCCAAAGTCATGGGCGACGACGTGAAAGCGCTCCAGCCCCCACGCGCTGACGAGGTGGCACAGGACCCGGTTCTGGATGCCGAGCGAGACATCCGGGACCCCGTCCATCGCCGATCGTCCATAGCCCAGGAGGTCGAACCAATGGACCCGGTAGCGGGTCGCCAGCCAGGGGATCAGCCGGGCCCATTCGGCCGAATTGAACGGTGTCCCGTGGACCAGCACCAGGGCGGCTGCCGCCTCCGGCCCTGCCCGCCCGGTCGCGATGTGGTGCCCCTCGAACTCGATGGTGTCGGTGATGGCCCAGCCGTCTGCCACGTTTTGCCTCTTACCCCGCCTGTTCCAGGTCGCGCAGGTCGCGTTTCAGCACCTTGCCGGTGGCGTTGCGCGGCAAGGCCTCGATGAAGTCGACATACCTCGGCACCTTGAACCTGGCGAGCCGCTCGTTGCAGTGGCCGATGACGCGTTCCTCGGTCAGGTTGGCGCCCTCCTTCGGCACAATGAAGGCCTTCCCCACCTCCCCCCACTTTTCGTCAGGGACACCGATCACCGCGGCCTCGGTGATGCCGTCGAGCTGGTAGATCACGTTCTCGACCTCCGCCGGGTACACGTTCTCCCCGCCGGAGATGTACATGTCCTTCCACCGGTCGATGATGTAGAGAACGCCGTCGTGATCGCGTCGGGCGGCGTCGCCGGTCTTCAGGAAGCCGTCCTCGAAGCTTGCCGCGTTGGCGTCCGGCCGGTTCCAGTAGCCCGGCGTGATCTGCGGCCCGCGCACCCAGATCTCCCCCATCCGGTCGGGCTCGGTGATCTCCCGGCCGGTCTCGTCGACGATCTTTACTTCGACATGCAGCACCGGCAGGCCGGCTGCCCCGATCCGGTCGGCGGACAGGTCGCCGCGGCACTGGGCGACCACCAGCGGGCTGGTCTCCGTCATGCCGTAGACCTGGAGGAGAGCAACCCCGCGCTTCTGCCAGGTTTCCAGGATGATGTTGGCCGCAGGCGCGCCGCCGACACCACAGACCGCAAGGCGGGAGAGGTCGGTGGTCGCGAAATCGTCATGCTGCATCATGAACTGATAGATCGCCGGGACCGCCACCATGGTGGTGATGCCGAGGGCGGGATCGTTGAGATAACCGAGCGCCTGGCCCGCATCGAACGCGCGCATGACCAGGTTGGTGCCGCCCAGGTGGAACACCGGGTTGCCGTAGCAGTTGAGGCCGCCGGTGTGAAACAGCGGCAACACCACGAGGTTGACCGAGCCCTGGGTCAGCTCATGCGCCATGGTGCAATGGACGGCATTCCACGCCGCCATGCCGTAGGTGATCGTCGCCCCCTTCGGATAGCCGGTGGTGCCGGAGGTATACATGATCATCAGGATGTCGGCGTGGGTCATGCGGACCGGGTCGACGCGCTCGCCGGCCGCCGCCTGGAGACCCTGCTCGTAGGCCGAGCCCGGGTCGCCCATGGCGATGTCGACCAGCCTGCAGACCTTGCCGCGCCCCTGCAATTCCTGGGCGGCCTCGACGAAGGCGCGGTCATGGACCAGCACCTTCGGGTTGGCGTCGCCCAGGATGTAGTCGAGTTCGTGGACGGTAAGGCGCCAGTTGAGCGGCACGAAGATGGCGCCGAGCCGGGCACAGGCGAACTGCACCTCGAACACCTCGGTCGCGTTGTTGGCGAGGACGGAAACCCGGTCGCCCTGACCAACATCCAGGGTCTTCAAGAACCCCGCGAGCCGGCGGACCCGGTCGTCCATCTGCTGATAGGTGTAGCGCCGGCCGGACGCGAGATCGACCTGGGCCAGTTGGTCCGGGCGGTTCGCCGCGTGGAACGCGATCCAGTCGTAATAGGGAACTTCCGTCGCGAAATACGGGGCCGGCGCCGACATGTTTCTTCCTCCCTAGCGCTTTTCCGGGCCGTTCGACGGCCTCTTGGGCAGGAGACGAGAGAACAGACGGCCGCACGGATTGGCAACCGTTTCCGCCGGTCCGGCCCGGCAAAACGAAAGCCCGGGCGCCGCGATCCGCGGAACCCGGGCCATCGGGCATGGAAGAGGAAACAGGCGCGGATCAGCCGTCGGCGTCGGCCGCGACCTGCATCTTCACGATCCGGTCGGGGTCGGAAACCGAGCCGTTGGCGGCCGGGTTGCCGCGCTTGATGTTGTCGACGAACTCCATGCCGTCGACGACGCGGCCCCAGACGGTGTACTGGCCGTCCAGGAAGTTGCTGTCCTCGAAAACGATGAAGAACTGGCTGTCGGCGGAGTTCGGGCTGCGCGCGCGGGCCATCGAGAGCACGCCGCGGACATGCGGCTCGTCCGAGAACTCGGCATTCAGGTTCTGGCCGGACCCGCCGCTGCCGGTGCCGGTCGGATCGCCGGTCTGGGCCATGAAGCCCTCGATCACGCGGTGGAAGACGATGCCGTCGTAGAAGCCTTCGCGGGTCAACTCCTTGATCCGGGCGACGTGGTTAGGCGCCAGGTCCGGGCGCATCTCGATCACCACACGACCGTCCTTGAGGTCGAGGTAGAGGGTGTTTTCCGGGTCCATGTCCTGAGCCGAGGCCCGGCCGGGGACGGCGAGCATCACGGCGGCGACGAGGGCGAGGCAGAGGCGCAGGGCAAGGCGTCGGGTCAGCATGAGGTCCTCCTCCAAAGGGGGCACTTCGGGAAACCGGCGCGCACCAAACCCGCCAAATCGGGCAGGGATCGGGCGACGCGGCAGGCGGCAGGGATCGGGCGACGCGGCAGGCGGCAGGGACGAGGCGGCGCCAGTCGTGGCGGATCCCGCCGCCGTGCGCAACCTTGCCGGACGTCAGAAGGTCGCCTTGCCGACCGATGCCCCGCCGTCGATATGGATGATCTGCCCGGTGATCCAGCCGGCGTCGTCGCCCATCAGGAAGGCGACCAGGGCCCCGACCTCGTCCGGGGAGCCCAGGCGGCCCATCGGAACCAGCGAGAGATAACGCGCCTCGCCCTCGCTGCCCTTCGGATTGCCGCCGCGGAACAGCTCGGTTTCGACCGGGCCCGGCGCGATCGCGTTGACGGTGATGTTGTCGGGCGCCAGCTCCAGCGCCCAGGTGCGGGTCATCGTCGCGATCGCCGCCTTCGACGAGCCGTAGGAGGTGCGTCCCGGCACGCCGAGGATGGTGAGCGAGGACATGTTGACGATGCGGCCCCGGTTGGCCGCCTTCATCGCCGGTATCACCGCTTGCGTCACCTGGACCGAGGCGCGCAGGGTCAGGTCGTAGACCGCCGCCATGTCGTCGAGGTCGACCTCCCCGATCGGCTGCGGCTTCACCAGGCCAACATTGTTGAAAAGGCCGGTCACCTGATGGCGCCCGGTGATGTCTGCGAGGGCCGCGGCCGTCGCGTCCCGGTCGGCGAGGTCGCAGGCG
>CAYNIS010000282.1:0-606 GCA_964397055.1 uncultured Rhodospirillaceae bacterium
AGCAGCACGTTGAGCCGGTGGATGGCGCTCTCCACGCGGTCGAGCGGGAGGGCCTGATGCCCGCCGCCCCGCCGGGCGCACGCGTCGAGATCCACGATCTCGCCGATGCCGAGGACGCGGTCCACAGCCTGTCGGCGCGGGTCCGTGCCGCCGCCGGCGATGTCGGCTACAAGCTGGAGCTGCGCCGCGGGCACCAGGGCACGGCCCCGGCCTTGGAGCTCGAACAGCTGCGCCTGCGCATCGCGGAGCTGGAGGATCGGGCCGCCTATCTCGCCGGGCAGACCCGCAGCGCCTATCGGCTGATGCGCTTCGGGACCGGCCAGCTGGCAGCGCTCGCCGCCGTCCTTACGGCGTTCGATCCGGCCGATGTCGATGCCGGCCATATCCGCTACGGCTTCCAGGCGACCGACCAGGAGCCGGCGGGCGCCCACTACCTGCTGTTCCACCCGGAAGTGGCGGTGATGCGCGCGCCGTTCCCGGAATTCTACTGGCGCGACATCGCCGGCGGCGGGCCGATCGGCTTCCAGATGGATCCCTACTGGGGCCTGCACTACGCCGAAACCGCGGCCAAGAGCGCGCTTTTCGTGCCCGATGGCACGGCCCTGT
>CAYNIS010000282.1:616-5159 GCA_964397055.1 uncultured Rhodospirillaceae bacterium
ATTCCTGGGCACGCCAGGACATGGACGGGTATATGCGCGGCGTTCTCGGCGGCTGGCTGCAGGAGCGCGGGGTGGCGAGCGGCCTTCCCGACCGCCCGCTGGTGGTGTTCGAGGAGGGGCCGGACGGCCCGGGCTCCATCGATATCCGCATCCTCGACCAGGACGGCTTCGTCCCCCTCGCCGAGCGGTTGGGCTGGATCAACGCCAATCTCCGGCTGGTCGACGCGCTCGGGGTCGAGCGCCTGATCAAGGCGATGGCGGAGGACGCCAGCCGGACCGACCTCGCCAAGACCGTCGGGCGCGACCGCAAGAAGGCGGAAGCGCGCCTGCGCCAGGCCTCCGACGATCTGGAGGCGCGGACCTATGCGGAACTCTCCGACCTCGCCGAACGTCTGACGACGGAGATCAGTGCGGCGGCCGTGCGCACCGGCCATGTCTTCGCCAAGATCGACCGCATGTATAGCGAGTTCCTGATGGTCAACGACATCCTGAGGGAGATGTCGATCGTCGACACGCCGATCACCGAGCGCCTGAGCCGCCTGAAGCAGACCGGGGCGGAGATTCTGGCCGGCCTCGACGTAATCAGTCATGCGATCGGGGTCGCGGAGCCGCGCATGCGCCAGCTGGAAGGCGATGTTGAGAAGCTGTTTACCCGGCTGGCCGAGAGTCAGGCTCAGCTGCTCGACACGCTGAACGGGAAGAAGTGATGGCCTCTCGCAGAGTGGCAGCGCTCGCCGCCCGCTATCGCCAAGCTCTTTCCCGCCAGGACGCGGCGCTCGACGATGCCCAGCGGCTGGTATCGGCCTGCGCGCGCACGGGTCAGGGCCGGCTGATGGAAGCGCGCCGGTCGGGGGCGCGGGCGATCGGCGGGGCTGCCGTGCAGCAACGGCTGGAAACCGCCCTGGCCGAACTGACGCGGCTGCGCAACCGCCTGAACCGGGCCGAGCAGAAGGCCGAGCAGGTCTATGGTGCCCTGCCGAACCACCCCCGCGTCTGGCTCGCCAAGCTGCGCATCCTGTGGCTGCGTCTGCGCGCCGCGCTGACCTTCTCGGCCGCCGTCGCCCTGATGGTCGGGGGTGTGCCGTGACCGATGCGGTTCTCAAGTCCGAGGCCGATGGCGGCAGGACCGCCGATCCGGTCGACGCATGCCCGGCGGATCTTTGGACCCTGCCGCGCTCCCTCCTGCTTGATCCCCTGCCGCCGCCGCCGGCGTTGCCGGGCGATCTCAACCGGCGCCTCGGCATCGCCGGCACGGTTGCCGCAGGCGCGCTGATCCTGGCGATGGCGCTGGCGCTGGGTGACGGGGCGGCGTGGACCTACCCGTTCCTGTGGACGCACGACTTCGTCTGGCTGCCGGTTCGCGCCGCGGTGATCGACGCCGGCTTCCCCTATCGCCTCACCCTCACGCTGCCGCTGATGCTGGCCGCCCTGATCGCCGTGGTGAGCGTGGTTCTCGGCCTCAACCCGCTGCGCGCCGCCCATGTCCGCATCACCCAGGAGGTGCTGACCCGCCCGGCCCTCGATCCCTGGCTGGTCGCGTTTCAAGGCTTCCTGGTCGGCACCCCGCTCCGGCCCGTCCAGATCGAGCTCGCGGTCGCTGACGCGCGCGACCGGGCGCTCGTCGATCTCGGCGCCCAGGCCGGACCCGGCGCCGCGCAGACGGCGGTGCGCCTCGCGCGCCTGTCGGCGGCCCTCGACGCCAATGTCCCGGCCGAGGAGGAAACCCGGCTCGACCAGATCGCCACGATGATGGAGGCGTGGCTGGCGCTCGACCTCGACGGCGGCGCGCCCGGGTCCGAGGCGGAAGGTGATCACCGGCGCCGACTGCTTAATGATGCCGCCGACCGCGCGCTCGGCCTTGCCGCCGCCCGCCATGGTGCCGCGAGCCTCGCCTTCGCGCCCGAGACCATGGCGCGCGAGGCGGTGCTGATCTGTCGGCTGATCGATCGCGCCGGCCCGTCGACGACAGAGGAACTGCGCGAGCTGGTCGATGGTGTCGGCGCCCGCCAGCGCCACATGGCGCGTCTGGCCACCAGCCTCGGCCGCGGGCGCATCCTGATCGACATGCTCGATGCCCAGCCGTCACCGGCGACGGCGCGTCTCGGCCTGACCGTTGCCCTTGCCCTGGCCCGCCACCGCGATTGCCCGGAAGTTGCCCTCGGCTATGCCGATGCCGTCGAGCAGCTGTCGTTCGCGCTCGCCCTGGCGGAGGACCGGGTCGCCGGCGACGGTGCCCATGGGGCGGAGGAGGACATCCGCCAGGCCTGTGCGCTGACCATGGGGCTTCCCAGCATCGACCAGCAGCGCATGATTGCCCGCCTGATCGAGATTTCGCGGCTCTCCAGCCTCGCCGGTGCCGATCACGACGGCGGCCTCGCCGGCCTGGTGGAGGAAACCGACCGGCCGGTCGTCGGCGCCCTCACCGACCTGATCGGCCACGCGGCAGGGCGTTTCGCGACCGCCGGCCGGGCCGTCGCCGGGGGGCGTGTCCGATGAAGGGACGGCGCCGGTTCCTTGACGGCGACTTGCGCCACGACCGGCTCGGTCGGGCGCTCGCCGCCCGCACCCGCGGCCTGCCGCTGGTCCAGCGGCTCGATCCGCTGTGGCTGTCGCTGGTCGTCGGCAGCCTCGCCGCCGTTGCCGCCCTGACCTTCGTCATCCTCGGGGTTTCCGATCGGTTGGGAGCGTTCGATCAGCCGGCTCTGGCGCGCGCGCGCGACGACCGGCTGCTGGCCAATGTCCAGCGCGGCCTCGATCTCGATCCGCTTGCGGCGGCCGCCTTCGATCCGGCCGGAAATGCGCTCTACGTCGTGCGGCGCGGCGGCACGATGCACCGCCTCGACCTGTCGTCCGGCCTGTGGCGGGACGAGGTCCTGCCGGCGGCGGCGGACGACACCGGTGCCTTCACCGCCATGCGCGCGGCCTGCGGCAACGATCCGGCCGCCGACGAGGCGGCTTGTGCCGATGACGAGCCGGTCTGGGCGTTGACCGATGATGACCGGCTCTACCGCCGCGTCGACGGCGCCTGGCAGCGCCTTGCCGGCGGGGGCCGGTTGACGCGGGCCGACGGCCGGCCGGTTGCCGGTGGCGATCTGACCGCGGCGGCCAGTTCCGACGACGGCCGGTTCCTGATGGTCGGCGCGGAGGGCGGCGTCGTCGGCCTGTTCGATGCCCGCCAGCGCAGCTGGCTCGCGCTGCCCGACGATCTGGTCGAAGTCGCCGCCGACCAGTCGATCCGCCATGTCCGATGGTGGGCGGGCCGCTTCTACATCGGGCTGGCGACCGGCCTGGTCGCGGTGACCCCGGCCGGCGCTGCGCAAGAGGATGGTGTTGCCGTCGCGTCGCCGGTCGAGGGGGCGAACGGCCGGATCCTCGACCTCGCGGTCTCGTCGGCCGACCCCGCCGGGCTTCTGGTGCTGGAGCGCGGCGCATGTGCGGATGCGACACCGCAATGCCTCCGGCTGTTCCGCCTCAATGCCGCCGGCCGGATCGCGGACATGCTGATCGAGGAGACGGAGCTGTTCGCCCGCTTCGATCCCGATGGCGTGGTCGCGGCGGGCCTGCAGGGGCCGGACCGGGTCCTGGTCACGGCCGGCGGCGACGGCGTCCATCGCTACGATCCGGAGCTTCGGCGCTGGCACCGGCTTGACGAGGCCCGCGTGTTCGCCGCTGTCGATGACGGCCGGGGCGGTCTCTACACCAGCCATGTCGGCAGCGTTCACCACATCGCCGACGGTGAGCGGACCGAGCTCGCCTGGACCGGCATCGGCGCCGATCCGACGCGGCTCGGCCCGACCAACAGCAATGTGGCGCTGACCCAACTGATCCGGCTCGCGGACGGTTCCCTGGTCGGTCGCGACACCGCGGGCGGCGTCTATCACCTGACCCGGGACGGCGCGGGCGACCCGATCAGCCGGGCCCTGCAACTGCCGGGCGGCGGCGATTTCGACCCCGCCACGGTCATGCGCATCCTGGTCAACGGAGATCGGCTGGCGCTGATCTCCCGCCAGGACGGCCTCCTTGTCCATGACCTGAAATCCCGCGAGTACGACCACGCGAGCGTCAGCGACCTCGCGACGGCGCGCTGGCTGTTCGACACGCGCGTGCCGCTGTTCATCGACGATCGCAACCTGATCGGCGCGGTCCCGGTCGGCGCGGAGGTCGAGCGTCGGGTCATCGAGCTCGACGGGATCGGCCAGGGTGCTGTGAGCGTCCGGGTCCTGGGCCGCGTCAATGGCAGGGTCCGCGACTATGCCCGCTTCGGCGATCGCTTCCTGGTGCGCATCGCCAGCGTCGACCAGCGCGGCAATGTCGGCATCAACGGCCTCTACGACCTGACGGACACGCCCCAGGTCGCCCAGGTCCAGCCGCAGGTACCAGCCCCGAACGTTCTGCAGCAGGCCGCCATCCTGCGGGAGGATCGCAGCGTCGCCCCGCCGGCACCGTGGCGGGACGTCTTCCCCTTCGACGGGGCGGGCTTCGGCGTGCTGACCGACGACGCCATCCACCGCTTCGTCCTTCCGCGATGAGTTGGAGGACTTCT
>CAYNIS010000283.1:0-5152 GCA_964397055.1 uncultured Rhodospirillaceae bacterium
GACGATCTCCGCCGCCAGGGCCTCGAGGGCGCGGTTGAGGGTGACGACAAGGTCGCCGGCACCGGCGATCGGCATCAGGGCCAGGGTCGCGGTATCGATCGCCGCCTCGATCGCCTCGCGCGTGTCGAGCACCAGCACGGCCGCGGCCTCCAGCCCGATGCGATCGGCCTTCGACCCCCCGGCACCCCGGCCACCGGAGCCATGGTCGATCTGGCGCGCAAGCTCGCCCAGCGCGTCGTAGGCCCGGGCGAAGGCGACGTTCGCGGTCAGCCAGTCCGGCCCCTGATAGACCGCCTGCCCGCTGCGCCCGTTGCTATCTGCCATCAGCGTCATCTTATCCGAAGCCCTGCCTGGTCACCCGACGGCAAGACCAAGGCGACCGGTGCCCGCCTTGACCTTCCCGCCCTTGGTACCGGCTTCGGAAACCCCAGCGGTTTCGGCTGCGGAATCGAGAGCCGGCTTGGTGCCCGAGCGCACGGCATCGAGGTCGAGATGGGAAAGCACCCCCTCGATCCCGCCGACCTGGCGCTCCGGCTCGTAGAACCACTTCTGAACCATGCCGGACAGAGCATGTTCGACATGCGTCGCCGACAACGGCGCCCGGCGCATGACGACCAGTCCGTCGTCGAGCTTGTCGAGGAAAGGGCGGTCCTTGAACTGGCGCGTGTAGATCGCCGGCACGCCGGCATCCTCCGCCGTCTTGACATCGCGGATCAGGTTGTCGCCGACCACGACGACCGCCTGCTTCTTGGCCTCTTCAACCGGGATGTCGGGCAGGACCTCGTGGATGATCCCGATCAGGGCTTCCGCGTTGTTCTTGGGGAAGCGCGGGACCTCCCGGACCTTCGCCCAGAGACCGGCGTCCGCTGACGAGCCATCGCCACAGGCGGCGGCAACGATGCCGTCGCCGCGCGGGACATCGTCGCGCTGGTCGTGCGGGGCATACACCGCCTCGAACAGGTCATCGAGGCCAAGCGCCTTTAGTTTCCAGACGGTATCGGCGCTGCCGGCCTCGGTAAATGCGACCAGGCGGACGCCGGAGCCGTGGAGTGCTTCGAGGGTCGCCCGCATGCCCGGGCCCGGGTCGCCTGCCGCATCGAACGCAACCTGCGCGTCACCGATGGCCTTGGCGAAACGCTTGGTCAGATCCTCCCCCGGAAAGCGCTCGGAGAGCTCCTTGTGGCTGTCGATCGCCTGGGCGAGGTTGAACAGCCCGCGCTCCCTGAACAGCCGGCGAAAACCCCGGATCACGGACGGCTCGTCGAGCCCGCTGTCCTCAGACAGGCGCTTGGTCAGCGTCTCCAGATAGGCGGCATGGGCCCGTGTCGACGCGAACAGCGTATCGTCGACGTCGAAGATGGCAACCTTCGGCGCCAGGAGCCGGCGGGACTCCGAAGCGGCGGTCATCGGGCCGCCTTGCCCGGACCGATCGCAGCCGGCCCGCTGCGCTTGATGGCGGGGGTGCCGGCGCGCTCCGGCTCCTGGTCCCGCTCACCGCCCTTGATGTCGACGGTGACCACTTCCGGCGGCATGTTGACCCGGAGCGGAACCGTCGAGGTGCCGAGCCCGCTGGTGACATAGCTGTCCTTGCCGTCGACCACCCGATGGCCGTAGGGCCAGCGCGTGTGCTCGTCGAGCTCCTTGGAGAAGTCGCCGAGGAAGCTCTTGAGCGCCGGCAACTCGGCGATCTTCTGGACGATGGGCGAGTGGGCAAGACGCTCCAGCCACTTGATCGCGACCTGTCCGCCATGGGTATGGCCCGCGGTCATGAACGCGGCCCTGGTGTCGACCTGTTCCAGATCGACCGGGTTGTGGGTGATCACGATGTGCGGGTCGTCGCCGACCTTGTCGTGGATCGGCCCGTAGTCCGGGTTCTGAGAGTGATCCTCCATGCCGCCGATCCAGAAGGTCTGGCCGTTGACGGTGGCCTGGACGGCATCGTTCTCCAGGACGGTCACGCCATGGCCCTTCAGGGCCTCGCGCATCTCCGGCCCGTGGAAGTACCAGTCATGGTTGCCGAGCACGGCGAACACCCCGCCCGGCGCTTCCAGCCGGGACAGTTTCTCCGCGACCGCTTCGGGCGGCACGACCTCGCCGTTGACCGTCAGCGCCTCGCCCTTGTCCGTGTTGTGCGACTGGTTGAGGTAGTCGCCGAGCATCAGGATGACGTCCGGGCGCGTGGCGTTGGTGCGGTCGATGACCTCGTCCAGCTTCTCCATCGTCATGTGCGGGGAGCCGGCATGGAAATCGGCGATCAGGCCGATCCTGAGTTCCTTGCCCTCCGGCCAGTGCGGGGTCGTCACCTTCAGGTGCCGGCTCTCGACGTCGACCGATCCGAACATGCGGGCATACGCGGTCACGGCGAAGCCGAGGCCGAGCGAGAGCTGATGGCGGATCGCCTGGCCTGCGCGCCGGATCGAGAAGCTGTTGCCCTTGCCGAAGAAGCTCTTCAACCGCGGATCGATCTCCGGGTTGGTCGCGCCGCGATCCGGCTTGCCGTCGAAATTGTCGGCCATTGGCTCGAAGCTCATCGTCGGAAGGGCCTCTCTGGTGGGCGGGTGATGATCGTCATCCGGTCCGGATCAGGCGACTGTGCGCACAACGGTGGTTAAGGCCTCGTAGACGTGGCGGATCTCGTCGCCCGCAGCAGCCTGGGGATCGACCTCGCTGACCAGCACCTGCTCGGCGGCACGCAAGCGGGAGGCCGCATCCGGCAGCATGTCTGCAAGGCGCACCCGGTCCTGGGAATGGCGCTGAAGGACCGCGACGTCCTCCTCCGCGGAGACGTAAAGCAGGGCACCGTCGGGCTCGCCCGGGCGGGCCTCGATCACCAGCAGAAGCTCGCCCTCCTCGTTCTCGACCAGGTCGTGCTGATCAAGGAGGTCGCTGTCGCCGGCCATCGCGGCATGAAGGTCGTGGGTCGCGGTCATCGGCGGTCCCTCATCGTCGACGGCCCGTGCAAACGGGCCGATGTTCCGCTTATCGGGGCCGGTCGGTAACCAAATCCTGAACGACCGCGGCACGGCCGCCGGGACGATCAGCCATCGCCCTCGGTCGGGATGTGGATGATGTTGCCACAGTGCTTGCAGTGGACGGCGTCGGGGTCATGGCGGGAGAGGCCGCAGTGCAGACAGGTCTGGAAGACCTTTGAAGGGCGAAAGACGGCGTGGACCAGCCGGATGAACAGGCTGATGCCGAACACCATGATGCCGACGGCGAGCAGGCGACCGTCGTCGCCGACCAGGACGATGTCGCCGAAGCCGGTCGTCGTCAGGGTCGTGATGGTGAAGTAGAGCGCATCAACATAGGTCGTAATGCCGTCGTTCTTGTCGACCTGAAGGACATAGACGAAGGCTGTGATCACGAAGACGAAGACGAACAGGTTGAGCGCGCTTTGAATGACCTCGTCGTTGCGGCGGAACCACCGGTACTTGTTCCGCAGCCGGCCGATCACCTGATAGGACCGCACCAGGCGGAACGCCCGCAACACCCGCAGGAAGCCATAGTTATTGGTGAGCGCCGGCGCGAGAAGGAGGACCAGCACGGCGATGTCGACCACCGTGAACGGTTCGACCAGGAACCACAGCCGCCGACGGGCCATCGCGAACCGGGCGACGAGATCGGTCGCGATGACCGCCGCGATCGCCATCTCGATGCCGGTCAGCCAGGGCTGATCCGCGAGGAACGTGGTCACCACGAAGAACGCGATGGTGACGACGTCGAAGGTGATCAGGGCATAGCGGAAGGCTTCGGCGACCGGCCCGTAGCCCTCGTAGAGCCCCTGGACTCCGGCGCGCAGTCGGGTCGCCGCCTTGGCCAGCCGTTCGAACCGGCGGCGTTTCGGGGCCGCGGTTGCCGTCCCGACGGCTGGCGCGGACGGGCCAGGCGGCGGTGCGTCGGTCGCTGGCGACTCAAGGGCTATTTGGGTCTCGGCCATGGGCACCTGACAGCCTCAAGGGGTTGCCAGACCTTGAGAAAGGGATGGCGCGGGGTCAACGATCACGTCGATCCTGCGATGTTCGCGCCGCGTTCGACGTGCCATCGCCACAGGTCGATTGAATTTTCCTAAACAACTCTGGATTCCGGTTGCCACGAAACACTCCGTTAACCACCACTGCCAAGTCTGCTGCCTCGCGAACAGCCGGGCGGCGATGGGCCACGGCATCAGGGTATCTAACGGGGTACGAGTTCCGCCGGCGCCAAGGTCGCGACAGACCGAAGAGATGGCCTGCGCCGCCGGGGATCGTGCCGATCGACGGCAACGGGGGTGGCCATGCGATCGGATCTCCCGCCTGGCATCGGGCAGCGTTCTCGCCGGCGACAGCTGTTGCGCGCGGCCGGCTCACTGGCTGTTTCAGCAGGCATTCTCGGGCTTCCCGCACCGCTGGCGGCGGCCGATACCGACCAGCTTCTGATCAGCCTTGCCGTCGGCTTCGAGGTTCAGGAAACCGCCGCCGCGCCGGACATCGTGGCGGCCGCTTCCACATCCCCCGGGTCCGGGACGGCGACTCGCCGGCGCCTGGAACCGCTCGCCCCGCTGCCGGTGCAATTCCCGGCCGGCATCTTCGCCCCGCCGGTGGCCGGCGAAGAACGGACCGTCCGCACCACCGAGTATCTTGCAAGCGGCAGTGCCGACCGGCCCGGGCACGACGCCATCGGGGCGACCGACGCGTATCGCCGCGGCATCACCGGCGAGGGCGTGAGCGTAGCGGTGATCGACACCGGCATCGACAGCGCCAACCCAGAGTTCGCCGGCCAACTGGCCACCGGCACCGATCTGGTCGAGGGCGGCGACGGCGGCATCGACCGGTCGGGCCACGGCACCCACGTCGCCGGCATCATCGGGGCAGCCCGCAACGGTCAGGGCACCCATGGCGTCGCCTATGGCGCCAAGCTTCGCTCGATCCGTGCCTTCTCCGACCAGGGCACCCTGCCCGGCGGCACCGCGAGCCTGGCTCAGGCGCTTCGGACGGCGGCCCGCGACCCGATCATCAACTTGTCGATCGGCATGACCACGGCGATCAACGAGCTGCGCTCGGAGGACTTCCCGGCCGACCTCTTGGCCGCCGCCCAGGATGCGGCGCGCGCCGGCAGCGTCATGGTGTGGGCGGCCGGCAATGGCGGCGGCGACCAGGTTTCGGCGACCGCGGGC
>CAYNIS010000284.1:0-5150 GCA_964397055.1 uncultured Rhodospirillaceae bacterium
AGCTGTTCCAGCCGGGCTTCCAGGCGCTTGTCTTCCGCCGCCGCAGCCCCGGCGGGAAGGAGGTCGCCGTGCGCGTCGATCGCGGCCTCGGGAATCTCCTCGACCGCGCCATGAGGGTTGGTCGATTGATCCTGCTTTGTTCTCTTCAGGAATGGCATCATCGTGTCTTGCTCCTTGATGTGTCGGCGTCAGGTGCCGGGGGCAGTGTCGAGCCGGCGCAGAACCTCCCGGTTCTCGCTGAGGCGGGCGAGGACGAAGCGCAGGGCATCGGCCGCTCCCTGCCGGCGACGCAGGCTGACCGGGTCGTCGAGGACGGAGGTCGCGACCTCCGCCATGCGCAGGTTGGTCTCCAGCCAGTCGATCAGGGCTTGAAAGCCCTGGCTGGGCTCAAGCTGGGCGAGGCGCCGGCGGGTTTCGGTGTCAGGGCTCTTCATTCGGTGGCCTCCGGGTTGAGGGGAAGTCGTGTGCGGCGGAACCGGCCGGCGGCCCGCCTGGCAGCCCGGCCGGCGGCCCGTGTGGCGGTCCCGCTGGCAGCCCGGCCGGTGTTGCGGGGTCCTGCCCCCCAACCGGGCCTTCTTCCGCCGCGCGCTCCTCCGGCGGGCGCACGATGCGGTCGGCGGGCATGTCGAGGGCGGCCACGATCGGCCGCAGGAGTTCGGCGCGGCCGGCATCGCCGATGATCCGATGGTCGGTCGGGTTGTTGGTGAGCCGTGCGATTTCCATCTGGCGCATCAACTGCTGTTCGCGGACCAGCAACCGGTCGGAACCGCGCGCGACCACCCGGATGTCGCCGCCGATGCGGGCCCCGGCCTCCCCCGCCAGGAGATCGTCGCGGAAGCGTTCGACCAGGGGCACCACGACATCGGTGTCGATGTTGCGGATGACCTGGCGGATGCCCTTGGCCGCGTTGTTCATCAGCATCGACAGGCCCATCGCCGTGCGGCCCGCCCCGCCGCCGACATCCCCGTCGCCATAGGCATAGGCGGGGATGCCGCTGTCGTCGTCGGCCTGCCGCTGAAACCGGTCGAGTACGGCCAGAAGGGCGCCGGTGTTCGCATCCGGCTGGAAGAAGCTGACCCCGGCATCGGCGCGCGGCTGGCCGCCGGGCCCGTCGGTCGTCAGCCAGGTGCGCCAGGGGTAGAGCCCGCGCGGATCCTCCCCCTCCGCCAGGCGCGACAGGTTGACCGAGACCTGCGGGCCGGAGGAGATGGCGAGGTTGTTGACCAGCGCCCGGACGGTGGCGTTGACGACATCCTGGTCGGTCGCGATCAGTTCCGGGATACCCCGCCCCCACCAGGCTCCCGGCACCTTTTCGAAACTGGTGGCGTGGTAGGGCTTGCGCCCCAGCGGGTCCGGGTTGGCGGCGGCGTGAACGACGGCACCGTCGATCAGCCAGACCGTGATCGCGGCGACCTCGCCAGATGCCGCGCCATGGTCGTCGATCACTGCCAGGGGCACGTCACCCCAGAATTCCAGTGCCTCGACCCTGCCGTCGCCCGCGTCCGGATCCGGATCGCCCAGGGCCATCGCCTCGGCGTCGATGCCTCGCCCGGTCGCCAGAGCGTCGAACCGGGTGAGCACCCGGTCGATCGCCGTCCGGTCGAAGCCCGGGGTCTGGCGCAGCCGGACCAGATCGCTGCGGCTCAACCGGTGCCGTTCGATCAGGTCTCCGTCGGCGATGGTGGTGGCGCCCGCGGCCGGGAACAGGGTGTGCGGACTGATCCGTTCAATCTCCGGCACCGTGTGGGTGGCAAAGCGGGCGTGGCCGTCGGCTGTCCATTCAAGGCGCCGGGCCGCGCGCAGCACCGGGCCCTTCAGGATCGCCGCCGGGTAGGTCACCAGGTCGGCGACGAAGGCGTTGAGGGCGTTGTGCCAGCCGCCCTCGGTCATCTTGTCGTCGATCCGGCGGGCCAGACGATCGGCGGCCGCCCGCGCGATGCCGCGCCGTTCCCGTGATGCCGCATCCGAGGTGGCGGCAATGTCGTCGAGGACACGCTTCTCCACCTGTGAACGCGCGGTCGGCAGCGCGCCAGACGGCAGGTCGGGGACCGGCGTGGGTTCCAGATCCCAGGGCCGGTCGCCGCTGGTCAGCAGCGTGTCGGCGATCCAGGACTGGGCGGCGCGGCATTTCACCCCGGTCAGCGGCAGATAGGCCTCACTGCCGCCGGTGCGGGCGATCTCCGCCAGCGTCTCCGGCGGATACTCGCCGAAGCGCCGGCGCCGGCAGCGCGCCAGCCTGGCATCGATCGGGGCGCGGGCGGTGCGGGCCGCCTGCCAGACCTCCTCGACATGGTCGGCGAGGCGCGCCCTGACCCGCGGGTCGGCCAGCCGACGCATCAGCTGATGCGGCGGGCTCATGGCCAGCCGCTTTCAAGGTCGATGGCACGCACCTCCGCCACCGTCTGGGCGGCGGCGACGGTCGCGGCGATGTCCGCCTCCCGCGCGAAGCAGGCCTGGATGTGACGGCCGACCGCGATGGCAAGGGCGATCACCTCAGCCTGGTCCAGGGTGACGAAGCCGCCTGCGGTCTTGAACCGCGTGGTGAACCCCGCCCCTTCGGCCAGCGCCAGGGCATGGGCACCGGTGATCAGGGCCTGGCTCTGGCGGTCGGTCAGGACGGTGTGGCCGTCGACGAGGAGGCCGGCGGTCTCGTGCCGGTAGCGTTCGGCGGCCAGCAGGTTCAGCGCATGACCTTGACATGCCGCCAGCGTGTCCGGCCAGGCTGGCACGGCCTCGGACTCGCGGTTGGCCTGCGCCGCGGTCATGGTCTGGCAGGCCGCGATCAGGTCCGGCGCCATGGCTGTCCAGCCCGGCGGGCAGGCCACCTGGTCATAGGGGGCGACGACCGCGAAGCTGCCGTTCGGCCCGACATGCAGGCCGACGACATGCGGCTCCACCGGGGGGAGGGGGGCACCGTAGTCGAGGGCGGCGTTGAGGAGCGTGTCGTCGTAGCGGGCGGCGTCGGTGTCGATCACCAGGCGCCCGTCCCGGGTCAGCGTCAGGCTGGCCATGGGGGTCTCCTTAGAGCTTGATGAACCACGTCGCCGCCAGGAACGGCGGCATGTTGGCGTGCGCCTCATCACTGCCGGCCGCAGCCGTGCTGCCGGCGGCGCTGTAGTGCTCCGTGCCGCCGGCGAGCCCGACGCCGCCGCCTGGGCCGCCATAGGTGATGAAGGACGTCAGGTTGCCCGGTCCGTGCGTGTGCGCCGGCAGTTGTGTCTGGCCCAGGGCGACCGTTTCCGCCCCGCCGACCACCCCGGTGACGCGTTCGGTGAGGCCCGGCCCGGTGCCTGCCCCGATCACCGTTCGACCGCGTGCATCCGGCAGGGTCAGCGGCTTGCCGGCGGTCCAGTCGGCGGTGGCATCGGTTCCGCGGCCACCGACGACCGGCGCTTGCGCGTCGCCAAGTGCTGCGTAGAGCAGGGTGTAGAGGGCGGCATATGAGGTGCCGGCATGATCGGCCGCCGACCCTTCCGCCCCGATCGTCGAACCGTCGAGGGCGAGCCAGCCGGCGGGGGCCGTCGCCGCCAGCATTGCCGCCAGCGTGCCCGTCGGCAGCCCGGCGCCGGCTGTGGGCCCTGTCGCCGCCAGGGCCGGCCAGCGCAGGTCAGCCATGGGTCACACTCCTCAGCACCACCGTTGCCGGGCCGGTGCTGCCGGCCTTGACCGCGCGGATCGCTGTGTAGGGGGCATCGAAGGAACGCGCGAAGGCGGTCTCGCCCGCCGTCCAGGCGTCGATCGGGGCGGTCACCGCCCCAACCCTCCCTTCGATCGTGATCTGGTCGCTGGCGTCCTTGAGGCCGACGACCACGTAGGGGCCGGCGAGCGAGGGCGCCAGGTCGTGCCAGGTGCCGGTACCGGCATCGCTGCCGGACCAGAGGGTGAGTGACTTGTTCATGGGTCTACAGAAATCCCTTCATGCTGTGCCGGGCGGCCGGCGGCTCCCTCGTGCGAACCGGGCTGCCATCGGCGAAGGTGAGGCAGAGAGCATCGGCACGGTCGGGGCTGGCCCTGCCGCGCGACTTCATCGCGTCCTTGGTTTCGACGGCGAGCCGGCCGGAGGAGCCGAAGCCGTAGCGCGGGCTCGCCAGTTCGCCGGCGAGGTCCGGGTCGTCGGGCAAAGAGGCCGCGCCGGTTTCCAGCCATTCGCGCACGCGCCACCACAGCTCGTCCCGCAGCCGCTCGAAGCGCTCGGGCTGGGCCGCGGTCCGGGCGACATTGACCGGCACCACCGGCAGGCCCTGCTCGGCGAGGCGGTCATAGACCCCGGCCCCCAGTCCGACGACGTCGATCAGGATGCGGCGCGGCCGGTCCTCCGCCCTCGTGTCGCGATAGCGGGCGGCGAGGCGGCCGGCGGTCTGCATGAGATCGACCCCACGCCAGGTCTCGACCGGGTCCGGCACCACGGTCCCCCGGCGGATGGCGAGCGCGTTGGCATCCTCCCCGAAGCGGGCGATGTCGACGCCCCAGACCACTGCGTCCCGGCCGGCGTCGGCCGGGCGGGCGCGGGCGGCCTCGATCAGGTCGATCGGGATCACCGTGTCGTCGTCGGCGCGCGGGAATTCGCCCAGCACCCGCACGCGGTAGACATTGCTGTCGATACCATAGCGGGCGGCGACGGTTTCCGCGTAGTCGGCGCCGACCAGGGAGGACGCGGCGCAAGCGA
Source organism: uncultured Rhodospirillaceae bacterium (assembly GCA_964397055.1). Lineage (GTDB taxonomy): Bacteria > Pseudomonadota > Alphaproteobacteria > CAYNIS01 > CAYNIS01 > CAYNIS01. Next base: position 4,667 of record CAYNIS010000284.1, read on the forward strand.
CCTGGTGGCAGGCCCAGCGCGCGGCTTCGCCGTGGAAGGCGTCGAAGAAGGCGCCGGAACTGCGGGTCGGGTTGCCAGCGAGGACGGTCTTGGCGCCGGCGGTGGACATCGCCCCCTGGCCGGCCTCGAAGATCGCGTCGTCGACGCCGGACGCCTCGTCGACCAGGAACAGCATGTGCGGGCTGTGAAAGCCCTGGAACGCTTCCGGCTGCTCCTTGCGGGCGGTGCGCGCGACCGCGAGGCTTTCGCCGGCGGACCCGACCAGCTCTACCCGGTCGCTGCGGATGGTGAATTCCTGGCGCAGGGCCGGCGGCATGCGCCGGTGCCAGCGGCGGAGCTCACTCCACAGGACGTCTTCGAGCTGGTGGCGGGTCGGCGCGGTGATCGCGACCTTGGCCGGCCGATGCGTGGCGAGCCACCAGAGCGTGACCCAGGCGAGGAGGGCGGACTTGCCGACCCCGTGGCCGGAGCGGATGGCGACCCG
>CAYNIS010000285.1:0-5097 GCA_964397055.1 uncultured Rhodospirillaceae bacterium
GGGGCGGTTTCGAAGAACATGTCCATCAGCATCGACTTGCCGCGACCGACCCCGCCGAAGAGGTAGAGCCCCTGGGGGGCGGCCTCCTTCGGCCGGCGGCCCAGGCCGAAACGCTCGCGCCAGCCGAACAGGGACGCGCCGGCCTCCGGCTCGCGGCGATAGTCGACCAGCGCGTGATGCAGGCTTTCGAGCTTTTCCGCCGCCAGTTCCTGGGCGGGGTCGGGCTTCAGCTCGCCGGCCTGGCGGCGCGCGCGATAGCGGGCGAGCGGGGTGTCGGCCATGGCGGTGATGCGAGCCGTTCGGCATTGCGGGAACGAGGCCGCCCGTTTAGCCGGTTTCCGGCCAAGGGCTCAACCGGAACGGAGGGCGACGGTGATGGACGTGTCGGCACAGGCGATGGCCAGTGACGTGATCCTGGGCGGGCTCATGTTCGGCGGCATCGGGCAAAGTCTCCTCAGCCGCGCGCTCTATCTCCTGCCGTGTGCGCCAGAGGGAGGTGAGCAGGGGCGGCTGCCGACCGGCTGGGGCCGTGTGTTGTTCGCCAACGCCACCCCGGGCATCCTGTTCGTCTGCCTGCTGCCGGTCGCCATGGTCACGTTCTTCGCGGCACCCGGCCTGTCCGTGCGGATCCTGATCGCGATCGCGGCGGCCCTCGCGGTCCTGATCGTCTGGCTGATCGTCGATTCCGCCCTGCTGCTCACGGCCCGGTGGGTCGGCGGCCGTGGATGATCCGGCGGCAGCCCTATCGGTCGCAGCCTTGCCCGCTAGATGACAGGGTGTCGGGGAACGACCGAGGAGTGGACGATGGGACCGCTGACCGAAGCCTTTGTGATCATGACCGCCGGCACCCTCGGGATCGCGATCCTGGGCTTCCTGCCGCCGTTCCTGCGGCTGGTGCCGATGCCGGCCGACCCGGAACGCGAACGCCAGCTCTATGGCGACGGCGAGGAAGAGGGCTGATCCGGCCACTAACCGCGACGGAAGAGTTGCCGGCGCAGCATTGCCGGGAAGAAGGCCCACGCGCCCGTCATGGGGAACAAGACATGCCCGCAGAGTTCGATCCGTCGTCGCCGCTGATGTGGGCGGTCACCGTCCTGGGCGGGGTCGTCGTGGCCGGCTTCGCGGGCCTGGTCCTGCGCCTGGCATTGACCCGGCCCGACCCGGACCGGGTGCGCGACCTCTACGAGACCTTCGAGTGCAGCGCTGACCGCGGGGACGAGGATCTCCAATAGAGCGCGCGTGCGCCGATCGATGGTAACTTCCCGACCCTTGAGTGCGACGGGAGCTTTCGATTGAGCACACGCATCTGGTCCCTCGACGAGGCACGCTCGAACCTCGGCGAAATCATGAAGAAGGCGCATGAAGAGGGGCCGCAGCACATCGCGAATGGCGATCGCACCTTCACGCTGGCCGAGGCGGAGCAACCCAAAGGGCAGACGGCGGACGGCCTGACCCTGGGACAATGGCTCGTGAAGCATATGCCTCGAGGGATCGACTGGGAGCCGCCGGATCGGACTGATCCCCCGCGCCCGATCCCGTTCCATGACGACGAAGAGCCGTGACCGGTGTCCTGTTGGACACGAATGTCGTGTCCGAACTGATGCGCACGGCGCCAGATGCGCATGTCGAGGCTTATCTCTCGACGCAGATGGACAGCTGGTTGTCGGTCCTGACGGTCCATGAGATGCGGTTTGGTGTTCAGACACTGCCTCAGGGGCGCCGGCGCTCCAGCTTCGATGCAGCGCTCAACGCCATTGTCGCGCGATGGCAGGACAGCATTGCACCGGTGGACGGTCCAGTTGCAGAGACGGCAGCTCACTTTCGTGCGGCCCGCCAAGCCATGGGCCGGCCACTCCATCTTGCCGATGCGCTGATTGCCGGGACGGCGGCAGTTCGCGGAATGGTCCTCGCGACCCGCAATACCGCGGACTTCGATGCGCTCGGGATCGCGCTCGTCAATCCCTGGGAGCCAAGATAGCGTCGGGCGGTGCCCCGCTCAGACCGCCGGGAGCTTGTGCTTGCGGAACTGGCCGCGCACGCGCTCGATCAGGGCCTGGCTCGGCGGCTTGGTGTCCTTCAACAGATAGGGCATGCCGAGCGCTTCGTACTTGAACTCGCCCATCTTGTGGAACGGCAGCACCTCGACCCGGTCGACGGTGGTCAGGGTCTGGGCGAACGCCGCCAGCCCCTCCACGTTCTCCGGCGCGTCGGTCAGGCCCGGCACCAGCACGAAGCGGATCCACATGCGCTTGCCGAGGTCGCACAGGCGCCGGGCGAAACGCAGGGTCGGCGTCAGGTCGACGCCGGTGACCTTCCGATAGGTCTGCGCCTCGAACGACTTGATGTCGAGGAGGACGAGGTCGACCAGGTCCAGCATTTCCCGCGTGGCATTCCGGCCGAGATAGCCGGAGGTGTCGAGGGCCGTGTGCAGGCCCAGCTCCTTCAGCCCGTGCAGGATCGCGTGGACGAAGGCGGGCTGGGCCAGGGGCTCGCCGCCGGTCAGTGTCACCCCGCCATGGGCCCGTTCCAGGAAGTCGCGGTACTCGGCGATTTCCGCCACCACCTCCCCGGCGGTGCGCCTGGTGCCGGCCTTGAAGCGCTGGGTGTCCGGGTTGTGGCAGTAGAGGCAGCGCAACGGGCAACCGGACAGGAACACCACAAAGCGAACGCCGGGACCATCGACGGTCCCGGCGGTCTCGACACTGTGCACATACCCGGTGACGGAGGCCCAGTCAGGGCCCGCCGCCAGCCTCAGATCCTCGGCAACGCTCATTCAGCACCGTGGAAGGTCCGGTTGATGACGTCCATCTGCTGTTCCTTGGTCAGCTTGATGAAGTTCACCGCATAGCCGGACACCCGGATGGTGAGCTGCGGGTGCTCTTCCGGATGCTCCATGGCGTGGAGGAGCGTTTCGCGGTCCAGCACGTTGACGTTGATGTGGTGGCCGCCCTCGCCCTTCGGGCCGTCCGCGAAATAGCCGTCGAGCAGGCCGGTCAGGTTGGTCACCTGATCGTCCGGGGTGCGGCCCAGCGCCTTCGGCACGATCGAGAAGGTGTAGGAGATGCCGTCCTGACTGTCCTCGTAGGGCAGCTTGGCAAGCGACGCCATAGAGGCGACCGCCCCCTTCCGGTCGCGGCCGTGCATCGGGTTGGCCCCCGGCGCGAACGGCTCGCCCGCCTTGCGGCCGTCCGGGGTGTTGCCGGTCTTCTTGCCGTAGACGACGTTCGACGTGATGGTCAGGATCGACTGGGTCGGCACGGCGTCGCGATAGGCCGGATGCTGGCGCAGCTTCGCCATGAAGGTGCGCAGCGTCCACACGGCGAGGTCGTCGACGCGGTCGTCATTGTTGCCGAAGGTCGGGAACTCGCCCTCGATCGCGAAATCGGTGGCAAGCCCGCGGTCGTCGCGGACCACCTTCACCTTGGCGTACTTGATCGCCGACAGGCTGTCGGCCACGACCGACAGGCCGGCCATGCCGCCGGCCATGGTGCGCAGGATGTCGCGATCGTGCAGCGCCATCTCCAGCCGCTCGTAGCAGTAGCGGTCATGCATGTAGTGGATGGCGTTGAGCGTGTTCATGTAGGCCCGCGCCAGCCAGTCCATCATCGCCTCGAACCGGGCCACGACCTCGTCGAAGTCGAGCACGTCGGCGGTGATCGGCGCCATCGCCGGGGCCACCTGGTCGCCCGACTTCTCGTCACGGCCGCCGTTGATGGCATAGAGCAGCGCCTTCGCCATGTTGGCGCGGGCACCGAAGAACTGCATCTGCTTGCCGATCCGCATGGCCGACACGCAGCAGGCGATGCCGTAGTCGTCGCCCCAGTAGACCCGCATCATGTCGTCGTTCTCGTACTGGATCGACGAGGTCGCGATGGAGGTCTCGGCACAGAACTTCTTGAAGCCTTCCGGCAGGTTCTGCGACCACAGCACGGTCAGGTTCGGTTCCGGGGCCGGGCCCAGGTTGTGCAGGGTCTGGAGCATGCGGAAGCTGGTCTTGGAGACCAGCGTCCGGCCGTCCAGGCCCATGCCGCCGATGCATTCGGTCACCCAGGTCGGGTCGCCGGAGAACAGCTCGTTGTATTCCGGCGGACGCAGGAAGCGGACCATGCGGAGCTTCATGACGAAGTGGTCGATGAACTCCTGGATCTGGCTTTCCGTGACCAGACCCTTGGCGAGATCGCGCTGGAAGTAGACGTCGAAGAAGGAGGAGACGCGGCCCAGCGACATCGCGGCACCGTTCTGCTCCTTCACCGCGGCCAAGTAGCCCATGTAGGTCCACTGGATCGCTTCCAGGCCGGTCTTCGCCGGGCGGGCGAGGTCGAAGCCGTAGAGCTTGCCCATCTCGACCAGTTCGCCGAGCGCGCGCAGCTGGTCGGCGATCTCTTCCGACAGGCGCAGGGTCTTCTCGTCGATGACGTCGCCCTCGAGCGACAGCTTCTGCGCGTTCTTGTCGGCGATCAGCCGGTCGACGCCGTAGAGCGCGACCCGGCGATAGTCGCCGATGATGCGCCCGCGGCCATAGGCGTCCGGCAGGCCGGTGATGATGCCGGCCTTGCGGCAGCGCTTCATTTCCTCGGTATAGACGTCGAAGACGCCGTCATTGTGGGTCTTGCGCAGCTGCGGGCCGAACACCGCCTCGGTCTCGGGGTCGAGCTCGCGGCCGTACGCTTCCAGGGCGGCCTTCATCATGCGAATGCCGCCGAGCGGCATCAGCGAGCGCTTGAGCGGCTTGTCGGTCTGCAGGCCGACGACCTTCTCCAGCGCGCGGTCGATGTAGCCCGCGGCGTGCGCCGTGATCCCGGTCGGCACCTGGGTGTCGACGTCGAGCAGGCCGCCGGCGTCGATCTCCGCCTTCATCAGGTCGCGGACCTGGCCCCACAGCGCGGTCGTGGTCTCGGTCGCCGGCGCCAGGAAGGACGCATCGCCGTGATAGGGGGTGACGTTGCGCTGGATGAAGCCGCGCACGTCGATCTCGGTCTTCCACAACCCGCCCTTGAAGCCGTCCCAGGCTTCGGCGGCCTCGGCATGGGCGAGCGGGGCGGAGGTGCCGGCGCGTCCGTCGATGTCGCGGGCGATGTCGCCGGTGTGGTCGTGGCT
>CAYNIS010000286.1:0-5082 GCA_964397055.1 uncultured Rhodospirillaceae bacterium
GGGCAGCCGCGTGCTCTACCGCGCCCGGTTTGCCGGCCTCGACCCGGCCACGGTCCAGGCCGCCTGCAGCGCCCTCGACAGCCGTGGCACCGACTGCCTGACCGTGCGGCCGCGCTGACCAGCGGGCGATGTCGGCCGAGCGGAGTTTCCACCTGATCATCCGCGGCCGGGTCCAGGGCGTCGGCTACCGCGCCTGGGCCCAGGCGATGGCCCGGCAACACGGCCTCTCCGGCTGGGTCCGCAACCGCCTGGACGGCACGGTCGAGGCCGTCATTGCCGGCCCGGAGGACGCCGTCGCCGCGATGATCGAGGCGTGCCGCGAGGGGCCGCCGGCCGCCCGGGTCGACGCGATCGAGGTCTCTGAAGCGGCCGGCGCCAACCGACCCGGCTTCCACCTGGCAGAGACCGCCTGAGCCACCCCGGCCCCCCGCCGCGGAAGCCCCCGGCCTCGGCAAGATTGTTAGCGCCTCGCCATTGGCCTAAGATCCCGGGTCAAGACTTTGAAAGGTGCTGGGCTGCCTCGAACCGCCCGGTCGCCTCATCCGCGATCGTGGCCGGGAACGCCCGCAACAAGGGAGACCCCAAGCCATGGCGCTCGCCCCGACGGCTCTCGCCCCGGTCAGCCTCGACGACAAGTACACGCTCGAGGAAGGCCGGATCTATGTCACCGGCACCCAGGCGCTGGTGCGCCTGCCGATGCTGCAGCGGGCACGCGACCTTGCCGCCGGCCTCAACACCGGATCGTTCATCTCCGGCTATCGGGGCTCGCCTCTGGGCGGCGTCGACATGGCCTTCTGGGGCGCCAAGAAGTTCCTCGCCCGGAACCCCATCCACTTCCAGCCGGGCGTGAACGAGGACCTGGCGGCGACCGCGGTCTGGGGCTCGCAGCAGTTGGCCTATTCGCCCGGCGCCCGCTACGACGGGGTCGTCGGCATCTGGTACGGCAAGGGGCCGGGCGTCGACCGCTCCGGCGACCCGATCAAGCACGGCAACTTCGCCGGCACCGCCCCGCATGGCGGTGTCCTGGCGCTCGCCGGTGACGACCACGCCTGCAAGTCGTCGACGCTGCCGCACCAGTCGGAATTCGCCTTCGTCCACTATCTGATGCCGGTCCTGAACCCGGCGTCCGTGCAGGAATACCTCGACCTTGGCCTCGCCGGGATCGCGATGTCGCGCTTCTCCGGCTGCTGGGTCGCGTTCAAGTGCATCACGGAGACGGTGGACAGCACCGCGTCCGTCACCATCGACCCGTCGCGGGTCAGCCTCGTCACCCCAGGGGACTTCGACCTGCCGCCGGGCGGTCTCAGCATCCGCTGGCCGGACGCCCCGGTCGAGGCGGAGCGGCGCCTGATCGACTACAAGCTGCCGGCGGTGCAGGCCTTCGCCCGGGCCAACGGCATCGACCGCGTCGTGCTCGGCGGGCCGCAGCGGCGGATCGGCATCATCGCGGCCGGCAAGGCCTATCTCGACGTGCGTCAGGCGCTTGAGGACCTCGGCATCAGCGAGCAGACGGCGATCGAGATCGGGCTTTCGATCTACAAGCCCGCCCTGGTCTGGCCGATGGAACCGCAGGCCCTGCGCGCCTTCGCCGAGGGGCTGGACGAGATCCTGGTGGTCGAGGAAAAGCGCAACCTGATCGAGGATCAGGTCCGCGCCCAGCTCTACAACTGGCCGGCCGACAAGCGCCCGCGCATCGTCGGCAAGACCGAAGAGGACGGCCAGATGCTGCTGTCGTCCTCCTACGAGCTCGCCCCGATCGCGATCGCCGGCGCCATCGTCAAGCGCCTGAAGAAGGCGGGGGTGCCGTTTGAGCTGTCGAACCGCCTGGCGTTCCTGGAAAGCCGGGAAGCCCTGCGCGCCAACAAGCAGTCGGTCGAGCGCACGCCCTATTTCTGCTCCGGATGCCCGCACAACACCTCGACCAACGTGCCGGAGGGGAGCCGCGCCGTCGCCGGCATCGGCTGCCACACCATGGCGATCTCTATGAACCGGTCGACCTCCTTCATCAGCCAGATGGGCGGGGAGGGCGTGTTCCGGGTCGGCCAGCAGCCGTTCACCGACGAGAAGCACATCTTCTCCAACCTCGGCGACGGCACCTATTTCCACTCGGGATTGCTGGCGATCCGCCAGGCGGTCGCGGCCAAGGCCAACATCACCTACAAGATTCTGTTCAACGACGCGGTCGCGATGACCGGCGGCCAGAAGGTCGACGGCGAACTGACCGTGCCGCAGGTCGCCCACCAGGTCTGGGCGGAGGGTATCGAGCGGCTGGTCGTGGTTTCCGACGAGCCGGAGAGATACGCCGGCTTCGGCAGCTTCCCGCCCTACACGACGATCCATCACCGCGACGACCTCGACACCATCCAGCGGGAACTGCGTGAGGTCCCGGGGGTCACGGTGATGATCTACGACCAGACCTGTGCGGCGGAAAAGCGCCGCCGGCGCAAGCGCAAGCTGATGGTCGACCCGCCCAAGCGCGCGTTCATCAACGAGCTGGTGTGCGAGGGCTGCGGCGATTGCTCGAAGACGTCGAACTGCGTGTCGGTCACCCCGATCGAGACCGAGTTCGGCCGCAAGCGCGCCATCGACCAGTCGAGCTGCAACAAGGATCTGTCCTGCATCAAGGGCTTCTGCCCGTCCTTCGTGACGGTCCATGGCGGCCAGCTGAAGCGCCCGCAGGTCCAGGCGAAAGGCCCGGCCGGCGACGGTGCCACGTTCCCGGACATTCCGGAGCCGGTGCTGCCGGCGCTTGACCGACCCTACGGCATGATGGTCACCGGCATCGGCGGTACCGGGGTCGTCACCATCGGCGCCCTGCTCGGCATGGCCGCCCATATCGAGGGCAAGGGCTGCACCATCCTCGACCAGACCGGTCTCGCCCAAAAGGGCGGGGCGGTGATGAGCCATATCCGGCTCGCCCCGACCCCCGACCACATCAACGCGGTGCGCCTGGGTGCGGGCTCGACCGATGTGGTGATCGGCTGCGACATGGTGGTCTCCGCCTCCGGGGAGGCGATCTCCAAGATGGCGCCGGAAACCACCCGGGCGGTCATCAACACCAAGGAAACGATCACCGGCGCCTTCACCCAGAACCCGGAATTCCGCATCCCGGGGCAGGAGATGATCGACCGCATCGCCGATGCCTGCGGCGGGGCCGACCGGGTTTCGGCCCTGAACGCGACCGAGATGGCGACCGCGCTGATGGGCGATTCGATCGCGACCAACCTGTTCGTGCTCGGCTACGCCTATCAGAAGGGCCTGGTGCCGATCTCGGCCGCCGCGATCGAGGCGGCGATCGAGCTCAACGGCGTTGCCATCGCCATGAACCGCCAGGCGTTCCTGTGGGGCCGCCGGGCCGCCCATGACGAGGCCGCGGTGCGGGCGATCGCGACCCCGGCGGAGAAATCGGCCGGCGACGTCGTCGACCTCGACACCTTCCGCAAGCCGGCGGAAACCCTGGCCGACATGGTCGACCGGCGCGTGACCTTCCTCACCGGCTATCAGAACCGGGCCTATGCCGAACGCTACCGCGAACTGGTGGCGACGGTCGCCGCCACCGAGCAGGAGAAGGTCCCGGGTTCGGAAGCTCTCGCCAAGGCTGTCGCGCGCTACCTCTTCAAGCTGATGGCCTACAAGGACGAGTACGAAGTGGCACGCCTCTATACCGACGGCTCGTTCAAGAAGGCGATCGAGGCCCAGTTCGAGGGCGACTACAAGCTTCAGTTCCACCTCGCCCCGCCGGCGCTGAACAACCGCGATCCGGCGACCGGCCGCTTGAAGAAGCAGGCGTTCGGGCCGTGGATGCTGCGGGTGTTCGGCCTGCTCGCCCGGTTCAAGCACCTGCGCGGGACATCCTGGGACCCGTTCGGCCACACGGAAGAGCGCAAGATGGAGCGCCGCCTGATCGACGAATATCGGCGCGTCCTGTCAGAGCTCACCGCGAAGCTGACGGCGGAGAACCTGGATCTGGCCGTCGAGATCGCGAGTGTCCCGGAGCAGATCCGCGGCTACGGGCATGTGAAGGAAAGGAATGTGGAGGAGGCGAAGGCGCGCGAGGCCGATCTCCTCGCCCGCTTCCGCGACCCCGCCGCCCCCCGCGCGGCGGCCGAGTAGCCGAGCAGGAGGGCCGGGTCATCGACCCGGCCCTTTCCTCGTCCATTCGCACCTTTTGCGGCGAATAGCGGCTATAATCACCGCAAATCTTGCGGTGATTAGCACCGGCCCGGGAGTCTCAGCCGCCGCGGGACATGGTGCCCAGCATCAGCCGGAGCGCGTTCAGCTTGATGAAGCCTTCGCTGTCGGTCTGGTCGTAGACCGAGTCCTCCTCGAACGTCACATAGTCCTGGCGATAGAGCGACATCGGCGACTTGCGCCCGACCACGCTGGCCGTGCCCTTGTAGAGCTTGAGGCGGACGGTGCCGGTGACCCGCTCTTGCGTCTGGTCGATCAGCGCCTGCAGCGCCTCCCGCTCCGGCGAGAACCAGAAGCCGTTGTAGATCAGCTCGGCGTAGCGCGGCATCAGCTCGTCCTTCAGATGCGCGGCCTCCCGGTCGAGGGTCAGGCTTTCCATCGCCCGGTGGGCGATCGCGAGGACGGTACCGCCCGGGGTCTCGTAGACGCCGCGGTTCTTCATGCCGACGAAGCGGTTCTCGACGAGGTCGAGGCGGCCGATGCCGTTCGCCCCGCCAAGCTCGTTCAGGCGGGTAAGCAAGGCCGCCGGCGACAGCTTCTCGCCGTCGACCGCGACCGGATCGCCTCTCTCGAAATCGATCTCGACATAGGTCGGGGTGTCGGGCGCGTCTTCCGGGGCGACCGAACGGGTGTACATCTCGGGGTCGGGCTCGACCCACGGATCCTCCAGGACCCGCCCCTCGTAGGAGATGTGGAGGAGGTTGGCGTCGGTCGAATAGGGCGGCTCGTCCATCTTGTCCCGGGTGATCGGGATCTGATGCTGGCGGGCATAGTCGAGGAGCCGCGTGCGGGAGGTGAGATCCCACAGCCGCCACGGGGCGACGACCCGGATATCGGGCTTGAGCGCGTAGTAGCTGACCTCGAACCTCACCTGGTCGTTGCCCTTGCCGG
>CAYNIS010000287.1:0-5066 GCA_964397055.1 uncultured Rhodospirillaceae bacterium
TCACTCCAGCCCGCCGCCTGCGCATCCCTTCCTCTTCTCAACACTCTGTCCCATAACCAAGGCGCTCAAGCGGGGTGCCGCGAGCGCCGCCCGGCATGATCAGATTGGCCTCTGTCGTCCGGCGGAACCTTCAATTTAACACAGCCGATCATGTCCGCAAGGGCCTTCTTCAGATTTTTGCGCCCTTGCCACTGGCCGGTGTTCGCTCGCCGAAAACCCTACAATCTCGGCCAAAACCCCGGTTGACAGGGCCGACTCAAGATTGCACGGTCCGCATGTCTCGTACGCGTCGACGGAATGACGCATGCGCTGAACGGTGTCTCACGGCGAGCCGTGGCGTTTTGTACGGTGCGGCTGGTGTCGCGAAACCGGATCGCCGTACGAAGCGGTTGCCGGCGTCGGGTGATGAGGGGGCGGGTTGGACAAGTGTAGGCGCACCGCACGGCGGTGCCGGTGTTGGAACCGGAAGCAGCAGCCCTGCCAACGCATGCACGCGCGGTAGTTCTAGCGTGTGTTCGAGGGGCCGCCGGTCTCTTCATCAGGTTCTCCGGATCAATGACGTCATCATGGGTAGCAGTGGGAAATGGGGGCGGACGTGACCGTAAGGCACCTCATGTATTCGGGCGCACTGGCACTCGTCGCTGTCGGCGGGTACCTCGTCAACGCTCATCCGGTTGACCCGCTTTCCGCGTTGTCCCCAGCGGCACCGGTGGTAACGGACGTCCCGGTCGGCATCGGCAGCGCCGAGGCGGCGTCGCCGCCGCGCGCCCAGGCACGGCCGGCGGCAGCCGTTCGGCGTATCCCGGCCGAGGTCCGCGGCGCGGATGATGCCAGCGCCGGAAACGTCAACACGGCCTCCCTTGTTGCCCCCGCGACTTTCGCCGACAATTTCGCAAACTTCGTCGATCCGTCGGTCTTGTTCGCCGCCGCCCGGTCCGGCTTGGGGCTTGGGGCGGTCGAAAGGGGGGCGGACACCGTCGTGTCGCCGCCCGTCGTTCACCATGATCTCGAGCGATCGGTCGACCAGTTGACCGCGGTGCTGGCGGTTTCGACCGGAGAGTTCACGGCCGCTGAGCGTGCGCGTCCCGCCGACCGGGTTTCGCGAACCGTCGAGGTCGATCGCGGCGATACCCTGATCGGTGTCCTGACCCGGGCCGATGTCCCGACGGGGACCGCCCATGTCGCGGTCCAGGCGCTCAGTGAGGTCTACGACCCCCGTCGCCTGCGGCCTGGCCAGGATGTGACGGTGATTTTCGAGACCTCTGCCCGCCGACCGTTCGTCGGGATGACCCTCACCCCGGATGCCGTGCGGACCGTGGGCGTCGAACGCAAGACCGCCGGCGGGTTTGCCGCGCATGAAAGCGAGAAGACGGTCACGCGCGCCGAACTCGATCGGGCTGGATCGATCGAGACATCGCTTTACGAGGCGGCGGTCGACGCCGGTGTCGCCGTTCCGGTCCTGATCGACCTGATCCGGGCGTATTCCTATGACGTCGACTTCCAGCGCGATATCCAGCCCGGCGACAGCTTTGCCGTCGTCTATGAGGAAGGCCGGACCGCCGACGGGGACCTTGCCGGCTACGGCGACATTCTGGCCGCCCGCCTCGTGCTCTCGGGCGTGGAAATGCCGATCGTCCGCTTCGAAGGTGCTGACGGGTCGGTCGACTATTACGACCCGGACGGCATGAGTGTGCGCAAGGCGCTCCTGCGCACCCCCGTCGATGGGGCGCGCATTTCATCCGGCTTCGGCATGCGACGGCACCCGATCCTCGGCTACTCGAAAATGCACAAGGGCGTGGACTTCGCCGCCCCGACCGGGACGCCCATCTATGCAGCCGGGGACGGCGTGGTCGAGCGCGCGTCGCGTTTCAGTTCCTACGGCCATTACGTTCGCATTCGCCACACGTCCGAAATCAAGACGGTGTACGCTCACCTGAGCCGCTACGGCGCCGGCATCCGCAGCGGGACTCGGGTCCAGCAGGGCGACGTGATCGGCTATGTCGGCTCTACCGGGCGGTCGACCGGCCCCCATCTGCATTATGAAGTTCTGGTTAACGGAGATGCGGTCAACCCGCAGTCGATCGATCTTCCCAGCGGCCGTCAGCTTGAGGGCGATGAGCTCCAGGCCTTTCGCCGCCAGGCGGAGGAGATGATCGCCCGCCTCGACCGGTTGTCGGCCGGCCCGACCGTGGTCGCGGCCAACGAGGCGGCGGAGTAGCCGTCCTCCTCCCGGCCACGGCGCCGGTAAAGCCCCGCCCGCTCAGTAGCCGCGCGCGTGGTCGACCACGTGCCGCAGCGGGGCGCCCGCCATATGCCGCCGGATCTGCTCGACCAGGACGCGGGCGGCGGTCTGCGGCGGCGTTACCGCCGCGACGTGCGGGGTCACGGTCACCTTCGGATGGGTCCAGAACGGGTGGGCGCCCGGCAGCGGCTCGGTCGTGAACACGTCGAGCGTGGCGCCCGCGATGTGATCGTCATCGAGGGCGGCGATCAGATCCGCATCGACGACATGAGCGCCCCGGCCAGGGTTGATGACGAACGCGCCACGTGGCAGGCGGGCCAGGGTTTCGGCATTGATGATGCCGGTCGTCTCCGGTGTCAGCGGCAGCAGGCAGATCAGGATCTCGGTGCGTTCCAGGAACGGCCCGAGGCCGTCGGCGCCGTGGTAGAGGTCGATCCCCTCGACCGTTACCCCCTGCTGCGGGGCGCGGGGGGCACGCGTCCAGGCGGCGAGGTTGAAGTTGAGCGCCCGCAACGCCCGGGCGGCGTCGCTGGCGAGCACGCCGAGGCCGAGCAGTCCGACCCGGCGCTCTCGTGCCAGGACCGCGGGCCGTTCCAGCCACCGGCCCTCCGCCTGAAGGGCCCGATAGCCGTCGAGATCGCGGTGATAGCGCAGGACGTGGAGGACGACGTACTCCGTCATGCCCTCGGTCAGGCCGTCGTCGATCATGCGCGCGAGCGGTACCGCGGGCAGGGCGGGGTCGCTCACGATGTTGTCGATTCCGGCCCCAAGCGACAGGATCGCCCGCAGGTTCGGCAGCGAGGCAAGAAGGCCGGGCGGCGGTTTCCAGGCCAGCGCGTAGTCGATTTCCGTCACATCCCCGAGGTCGGGATGGACCCGTACCTCCAGTTCCGGCATCAGCTCCGCAAAGGCCGCCAGCCAGTCTTGCGGGCGATCGGTCGTCGAGATGAAGGCGGCCCGGGCAACGGGCTTCGCGTCGGGTGCGTCGGACATCAGCGGGTCGCGGCTTCTTTCAGAAGGCGGCGGCGCTGGCTCATGCGCTCCAGCGTCGTCAGGTAGAGCTCGTGCTTCGGCAGGTTGTAGGGCGTGAGGTTGAGGGTGCGCAGGTAGCGCCGCACGATCTCCCCCTCGATCACGTCGACGTCGAGGACGTTGAGGCAGGCGGTGTCCTGCTCGAAGCAGGAGATGCCGGCAAGCCCGGTCTTTACCGCCCAGCCGAGGATCATCCGGTTGGTGCCGCCATGGGCAACGAGCAGCAAGGTGCGCCAGCCGGGTTCGCGCACCAGGGCGTCGAAGGCGGAAGTGATGCGCTCGTAGAACTCCGCGTAGAGCTCGCCCCGGGCGAACCGCGCGCCCGGCTCGGCCGCGGCCTCCATGCCGTAGGTGAATTCGGCGTCGAGCCGCTCCGGCGGGATGTCGTCGACCGGTCCGGTGCGGATCTCCCTGAGCGACCCGCGTTCGACCAGCTCTATCGGGCGGCCGCCCAGGACGATCTCTGCGGTTTCCCGGGTCCGGCGGAGGCCGGTGTGGATGGCGAGGTCGAACGGGACGGTCGCGAGACAGCCGGACATGGCGCGTGCCTGGGCCTGGCCCTCCTCGGTCAGGGAGACCTGGTCGGAGTCGTCGACCCGGGTGCCGTCGGGCTTGAAGTAGTTCACGTCGCCATGGCGCATCAGGTAGATGCGGCGGCGGCCGTTGGTGCCCGGCAGCGCGTCCGGTTGGTCCTCTGTCATGATCCCCTCGCCCGATTGAGGCAGTCGCTTTCGATCGCGCCGGATAATGGGTGCGGGCCGAAGCCGAGCGCAAGCGGTCCGATGCAGGACCGCGGCCTGATCCCCAACTGGCGGTCCGATGCCAAACTGGCGGTTCGATGCCAAACTGGTGGTTCGAGGGCCGGTCGGATTTCGGCGTTCTGTTCTGGGCGGCTTGACCACGGCCCCATCCGGCCGGGACATTGGGGCTGTGCTTCAAGGGAGAGAGAGATGCCCGCGTCGGATCGTAGTGGGGCGGCCCTGATCGGCCAGCCATTGGAAGAGGTCGACACGCCCGCCCTCCTGGTCGATCTCGACGCGATGGAGCGCAATCTCGAGCGCATGCAGGCCATGGCCGATGGTGCCGGGATCGCCCTCAGGCCCCATGCCAAGACCCACAAGTCCCCGATCGTCGCGCGCGCCCAGATCGACCGGGGGGCCAAGGGGATCTGCTGTGCCAAGCTGGGCGAGGCCGAGGTCATGGTCGCCGCCGGCATCCCGGACATCCTGGTGACGACACCGGTCATCGGCCCGGCCAAGCTCCGGCGGCTGGTGGCCGCCCAGCGGCTCGCGACCGAGACCGGCGTGCGGTTGAGCATCGTGGTCGATGACGAGGCCCATATCGAGGCGATCGAAACCACCATGCGGGCGGCGGACTTGACCCAGTCGCTGGTTGTCGAGGTCGATGTCGGCAGCGGCCGCACCGGTGTTCAGCCAGGACCGCGGGCCGGCGAACTGGCGGCGCGGATCGCGCGGTCCAACGCGCTCAGCTTCCGCGGCCTCCAGGGCTACAACGGCAAGATCGTCCTCAAGCCCGATCCCGCGGAGAGGCGGGCAGGGGCGGAAGAGACCATGGAACTCCTGCGCCGGAGTGCCGATGGGGTCCGCGCCCATGGCCTGGATATCGAAATCCTGACGGGGGGTGGCACCGGCTCCAGCCTCAGCCACTTCGCGCTTGGCGGGATCGATGAGGTCCAGGCCGGCACCTATGTGTTCATGGACACGGCCTATGCCGGCATCACCTGGGACGAGACCGGGGCCGCCCCGCCGTTCGAGAACGCGCTCGAGGTCCT
>CAYNIS010000288.1:0-5066 GCA_964397055.1 uncultured Rhodospirillaceae bacterium
TCGGCGGGTCGCCGCGCAAGGCGACGATATGGCGGATGCCCTCCTCCCAATAGGTGTCGGCGATTTCCGCGATGTCCTCGCGCGTGTGTTCGACACAGGTCAGGTGGGCCGCCGTCGGCACGCCGACCTCGCGCTGGAGGCGGGTCACCGTCGCGTGCGTCTTTTCCCGGGTCGAGCCGCCCGCGCCATAGGTCACGGAAAAGAAGCGCGGGCCGATGGGCGCCAGCTTGCGTGCGGACTCCCACAGGGTCGCTTCCATCTTCTCGGTCTTCGGCGGAAAGAACTCGAAGCTGATCTTGAGCTCGCTGCCGTCGATGGCATCGAGCCGCGGCAACAGGGTCTTGTCGGCGTCGGCGCGGTTGCCGGTGACATCAAGTACCGGTGCGGGCGAAGGCCTCATCGGTGGCTCCCTTCGGATGGTCCTCGTCGGATGGGGCAGGTGTCGGTGTGGTGATCACGGTAGATCCGACGCGGCGCTTTTCGCCGTGCCAGATCACCACGGTGAGCGGGTCGCCGGGCAGCTCGACCGCTTCGCCCGGCGCGATGCCCGCGGCTTCGCACCAGCGCGCGATTTCCGCGGCCTCGAACCCGGCGCGGCGATGCGCCTGCGCGGCCAGAAGCTGTTCCATGTCATGGGCGGCGAAGTCGACCAGGACCAGCCGGCCACCGGGCTTCAGAACCCGTGTGGCCTCGGCGATCGCGGCCCCCGGTTGATCGGCGAAATGCAGCACCATGTGGACGATCGCGGTGTCGAAGGCGCCGGTCGGCAGCGGCAGCTGGTACATGTCGCCGAGCCGGACCGAACAGTGACGCAGGCCCGCGCGGTCCAGGTTGGCGCGCGCGAAGGCCAGCATCTGGCGCGACGCGTCGACGCCGACAGCCCGCTCTGCGCCGGGGCCGAGCAGTTCCAGCATACGGCCCGTACCCGTGCCGACATCGACCAGTTGGCCGATACCGCCGTCCGGTAGCAGCCGCCTGAGGGCGGCTTCGACCTCCCCCTCCGGCACATGGAGCGAACGGATCTCGTCCCAGCGCTCGGCATTGGCGGCGAAGAACGCATCCGCCGCCTCGCGCCGTTCGTCGCGGATCGCCTTCAGCCTCGCCCGGTCGAGGACCAGCGTCTCGTCACCGACCGGCAGGGTCGCAACCAGACGGTGGGCGAGGTCGGCGGCGGTCCCCTGTGCTGCCAGCCGGAACATGGCATAGGCCCCCTCGCGGAAGCGCTCCATCAGGCCGGCGTCACAGAGAACCTTCAGATGGCGGGAGACACGGGGCTGGCTCTGCCCGACCACGCGGGTCAGGTCGCTGACCGTCAACTCGCCCTCCGCACAGGCGGCGAGCAGGCGCAAGCGCGAGGGCTCCGCCACCGCCTTCATCACCGCCACCATGTCGTCGAGCCGTTGCACCCAAACCCACCCCGCCGGATCCGGCCGGTCGCGGCGGGATCGCAGAAAGACATAACGATATCTTTATATGTCTAAGCGAGGTCTGGGGGCAACCACCGATCTCAGCCGGGCACTGCGAGCGGGCGGAACAGCTCGACCACCGCCTCGTAGACCGGGCGCTTGAAGGCGATGATCAGGCCCGGCACCTCCTCGATCCCGCACCACCGCCACTGCTCGAACTCGCGCGGCGTGTGGGCGGCAAGGTTGATGTCGCTGTCCTGGCCGAGGAAGCGTGCGGCGAACCAGTGCTGCGCCTGCCCGCGATAACGGCGGGTGATCCCGCGCCCTGCCAGCATCTCCGGCGGGAAGTCGTAGGTGAGGGGTTCCGGCGTCCGGCCGATGATCGACACGTTGGCTGTGCCGATCTCCTCCTCCAGCTCGCGCAGGGCCGCCGCTTCCGGCTCCTCGCCCGCGTCGATACCGCCCTGGGGCATCTGCCAGGCGCCCGGCTGGCCGATGCGTTCGGCCACCAGGACCAGGCCTTCCCGGTTGATCACCATGATGCCCACGCCCTGGCGGTAGCGGCGCGTCTGGCCATCGGCGGTGCCGTCGGTATTCCCGGCCATCGGGCCTCCTGATGCGTCGGCGTCGGCCGTCACTGTGTCGTTGGTTGCTCAGTCGTCGGCGACTGGGGGAGGGGGTCGGCCGCCCTGCCGGGAAGGGTGACGGCGCGTGAGACGGGAACCAGTTCGATGCCGCGCGCGGTGAGCGTCGGCAGCCAGTCGGCGAGTTCAAGGAAAGTCGACGGGTAGGTGCCGGCGACGGCGACCGCGATGCCGTCCCGGAGGGCCAGCTGCTCCGCCTGACCGAAGGCCTGCCGCAGGGCCGGGCGTGACGGGCTGCGGTCGAGCTGGAGGCTGGCCGTGCCGACCGGCAGGCCGAGTTCGCGCGCGAGCGACGGCACCGTGCTGGTGCTGACCCCGGTCAGGTCGACGAAGAACTTCCCCTGTTCGGCGACGAAGCCCAGGACACCGCGCATGCTGTCGATCTCCCGCACATAGCGCGAGCCCTGGAAGCTGGCGAGGCCGACATAGCCGTCGGTACGGTCGGCGAGCAGGCTCAGGCGGCGTTGGTTCTCCCCGGCCGACAGGTTGGTGAGGAGGGCGAGGTCGCCAGGATCGTCGGCCGGGAACGCATCGGGCTCCATCGGGACCTGCAAAAGCACCTCGTGGCCGGTCAGGCGCCCCTGGGGTCCGATGGTGCGGCGCGTCGGCAGGAAGGCGAGGGTCACTTCCGGCGGGAAGTCGCGGATAGCTGCGAGCGTCGCCCGTTCCGACAGCCCGAGTTCGGTGATGATCAGCGCGATGCGGGCCTGCGGTGCCGCCGGTGGCGGTGGCAGCGTGCCGGTCCCGTTCGTGGCGGTTTCCGCACCTGTCCCCGTCCCGGCCGTGTCAGTTCCACCCGTGTCAGTGCCACCCGCGCCGTTGGCCGGCGGATCGGTTGCGCCCGGATCCGTGGTTGCGGGGTCCGTCGTGGCCGGGTCGGTTGTGGCGGTCTGCGGCGGGCGGCGTTGTTCGGCGACACAAGCCCCGTCGGCGTTGGGCACCTCCCCCACGGCACAGGGCTCGGGTTCCGGGGTGATGCAAGCGCCCGCGTCATTGCGGGTTTGCCCGTCCGGGCAAGCCGGCGTTTCGGCGTCCGCCCGAACCAGCATCTCGACCGAGGGCGTGCGGTCCGCGCGATCCTGGCGGGTATCCGCGCCGGACACGGCGAGCCAGCCATAGACGCCGCCGACCAGCAACAGGAGGCTGCCGAAGGCCAACACCCAGTCGGACCCCGGCAGCTTCCCGCTCAGCTGGTGCTGGACCTTCCGGCCCTTGCGCTTCTGTGCTGCTGATCGCCTGCGTTCGGCCATGGCTTCGATCAGGCTGCGGCCGGGGCGTTGTCACCCCGGGCCGCAGGCTCGTCACTCGTTCAGTTGACAACCCGTCGGTTGAACAGGTGCACACCCTGAAGCAGATCGATCGCCCGGGCCAGCTGATAGTCGACCGGCTGGTCGCTGTCGGTCTCTCCCTCAGCCGCTTCCTCGTCGCCGTCCGGACCCTGGCTCGCACCCGGCGGGGCGGTGTTCTCCTCGGTCTCGGTCTCGCCGTCCCCGCCATCCGGGTTCGGGAGGGCACCGCGCAGGTTTTCTTCCCGCCGGCCGGAGATCGCGGCGATCTCCTCGATCCGCGCCGGCCGCACCTCGATATCCGGCTCGATGCCGGTCGCCTGGATCGAGCGCCCGGACGGCGTGTAGTAGCGCGCCGTGGTCAGCCGCATCGCCCCGTGGCCCGGCAGCTGGACGATCGTCTGGACCGAGCCCTTGCCGAACGACTTGGTGCCGACGACGATGGCGCGGCGGTGATCCTGGAGGGCGCCGGCGACGATCTCCGAGGCGGAGGCGGAACCGCCGTTGATCAGGACGACGATCGGCCGTCCCTCCGCCAGGTCGCCTTCCGACGCGTTGTAGCGCTGGGCGCCGTCCGCCCGCCGTCCGCGGGTAGAGACGATCTCGCCCTGTTCGAGGAAGCTGTCGGTCACCTGGATCGCCTGGTCGAGAAGGCCGCCCGGGTTGTTCCGCAGATCGATGACGAAGCCGATCAGGTCGTCGCCCGCTTCCCGTTCGATGCGATCGATCGCGGTTTCCAGGCCCGACTGGGTCTGTTCGGAGAAGGTGCGCAGGCGGATATAGCCGACATTGCCGGCCTCGAGCCGGTGGTCGACCGGCACGATGGTGATCTTGTCGCGGGTGATGGTGACGTCGAACGGTGCTGCCGCCCCCTCGCGCTGGATGGTCAGCTTGATGTCGGTGCCGACCCGTCCGCGCATCCTCTCGACCGCTTCGGTCAGGGTGAGGCCGAGCACCTGCTCCTCGTCGAGGTGGCTGATCAGGTCACCGGCCTGGATGCCCGCGCGGAAGGCTGGGGTGCCGTCGATCGGGGAGACGACCTTGACCAGGCCGTTTTCCATCGTGACCTCGATGCCGAGGCCGCCGAACTCGCCCCGCGTCTGGACCTGCATCTCCTGATAGCCCTTCGGGCTGAGATAGCCCGAATGCGGGTCGAGGGAGGTCAGCAGGCCGTTGATCGCGGCCTCCATCAGCTCCTCGTCGGAGACGTCGTCGACATAGTCAGCACGAACCCGTTCCAGGACCCTGCCGAACAGGTCAAGCTGTTCATAGAGTTCGCTCGACAGCTCGGTATCGGCCTTGGCCGTGCCGGCCGTGAACGCCATCAGGCCGACGACCAGGACGGCCGTCACGGGGCGCTTCAGGAAGCTCAGCATTATCCCCTGTCCTCTGTTCCGCTTCGGGCGAAGCCACGCTGCGGGTTCACCGGCTGCCCGCGTCGTCGCACTTCGTAGTAGAGTTCTGCTTGGGCGTTTCGACCCTGACTAAGCCTTCCGACCGGCTCGCCCGGCACGACACGGTCACCGACCACGCTATCTATGCGACCCAGCCCTGCAAGCAAGGAATGATATCCACCGGGGTGTTCCAGGATCAAGATCCGCCCGTAGCTGCGAAAGTCGCCGGCGTAGCGAACCACACCGGCGCGCGGGGCGACGACCGCCGCCCCGGACCGGGCGGCGATGGTCAGCCCGCGGCTCGATATGCCCAGCGAATTGCGGGCACCGTAGGGC
>CAYNIS010000289.1:0-5053 GCA_964397055.1 uncultured Rhodospirillaceae bacterium
GGCCGCGTCGAAGGAATAGTGGGAGAGCTTGCCGTCGATGTGGTCCGGCTCGATCGCGCGCATGCCGGGTGCCCGCCAGTTCAACGGCAGCGCGTCATAGTCGCCGCGAACCCTGACCCAGTGGTCGTAGGCCGCCGCCAGGAAGGTGAGGTAGCGGCGGTCGTGGACCCGCGCCAGAAGCGGCATCGGGTCGGCATCCGGCTCCACCACCGGCCCGAAATCCGCGGCCGCCAGGGCCGCCAGGACCAGATCCATCCGTTCCGGGCATTCAAGGCAGGGCTTGAGCGTGCCGTCGATCAGTTCCGACCGGCCGCGCTGCAGGCGATGCCGGTCGCTGTGGACCGTGACCAGGGCGCGCTCAGTCATAGCGGCGCGCAGGCCGCCGTCAGCCATGCGCGGTCGGCCGCGTCCAACTGGCCGGCCAGGGTGGTCAGGACGCGCGCGTGATAGGCGTCGACCCAGCCACGTTCCGCGTCGTCCAGCAGGTCGGTCGCGATCAGGCGCCGGTCGATCGGGGCCAGGGTCAGGGTCTCGAACCGGCACATCGGCCGCTCGGCCGGGTCCGGGTCGGCCTCCACCAGGAGCAGGTTCTCGATCCGGATGCCGTAGGCGCCGGTCAGGTAGTAGCCGGGCTCGTTGGAGATGATCATGCCGGGGTCGAGGCGGACTTGGTTCGGCATCTTGGAGACCCGCTGCGGCCCCTCATGCACGGAGAGATAGCTGCCGACGCCGTGGCCGGTGCCGTGGTCGAAGTCCAACCCGGCGCGCCACAAGGGGGCGCGTGCCAGCGCGTCGATCTGCGAGCCGGTGGTGCCGGCCGGGAACCTGAGCGT
Source organism: uncultured Rhodospirillaceae bacterium (assembly GCA_964397055.1). Taxonomy (GTDB): domain Bacteria; phylum Pseudomonadota; class Alphaproteobacteria; order CAYNIS01; family CAYNIS01; genus CAYNIS01. The sequence continues at coordinate 834 of CAYNIS010000289.1, forward strand.
CGCGAGCGCGATGTGCCCCTTCAGGACCAGGGTGAAGTGGCGGGCCATCGCGTCGGTCGGCGGACCGATGGCAACCGTGCGGGTGATGTCGGTCGTGCCGTCGACATACTGGGCCCCGCTGTCGATCAGGAACATGTCCCCGGGGACGATCCTGCGGTCGGTTTCCGGGGTCACGCGATAATGGACGATCGCCCCGTTCGGCCCGAACCCGACGATCGGGGAGAAGCTCTCCCCCCGGAAGCCCGACATTTCCGACCGGAAGCGGGTGATCGCCGCCCCGGCTTCCGATTCCATGACCGTGCCGCCGGGACCGACCCGGTCGAGCCAGGCCAGAAAGCGCGTCACGGCAACGCCGTCGCGGACGTGCGCGGCGCGCGTGCCCGCGATCTCCACCGCGTTCTTGCGCGCCTTCGCCAGGGCGGTCGGGTCGTCGCCGCGATCGATGGTGACGCCCGCCTTGCTCAGCCGTTCGAACACCCACGCCGGTGTTACGGCGGGGTCGACCCGGACCGGCCCGTCGACGTGCTTCAGCCGGTCGAGCCCGTCGGCGAACCGGTCGATGTCGGCAACCGTGACCGTGTTGCCGAGATGGCGGATCACCTCTGTCCCGAGCTTGCGGGGATCGACATAGAGCTCGACCGCGGGCGGGGCATCGTCGTCGCCGTCAACGCGGACGATGGCGAAGGACAAGGTGAGCGGGGTGTTGTCGACATCGCCGCCGCGCGTGTTGGTCAGCCACGCGATGGCGTCGGACTGGGTCAAGACGGCCGCACGCTGGCGCGCCTCCTTCAGGCTCCGGGCGAGGTCGTGCTGCTTGTCACGCGCGCGCACGCCGGCATGGGAGAGGTCATGGATGACCATCGGCGCGATCGGGTCGGCCGGCCGATCGGCCCAGACGGCGTCGACCGGGTTGTCCGAAACCGGGACCAGATGCGCGCCGGACCGTTCGACGGCCGCGCGCAGACGCTCGACGCCACCGACCGTATGCAGCCACGGATCGTAGCCCAGCTTCTGGTCGGCGGAGACGGCATCGGCCAGCCACGCCTCCACCGGTTCGTCGACCATGTGGCGCGGCTCGAACAGCGCCTCCGACACCTGGTCGCGGACCTGGAGGGTGTAGCGGCCGTCGACGAAGATCGCCGCCCTCTCCGCCAGCACCACGGCCAAGCCGGCGGACCCGGTGAAACCGGTGAGCCATTCGAGCCGCTGCCCCGACGTCGGGACGTGCTCCATCATGTGGCGGTCGCCATGGGGCACGATGAACCCGTCGAGATTGCACCGGGCGAGCTCGGCACGCAGTGCTTGCAGCCGCTCGGCAACACCCGGCCCCGACGCCTTGGCCAAACGAAGTTCGCCCAGGCGGTCGGCGAGCATCCTGCGCGCGTCCGCCGAAACGGCGGCGCGGCCGTCCGGGTGAAACAGGTCCAGCCACTGATCCGGGTCGAGCGGCGGCGGGGCGGCCGCCACCCCGCGCAACAGGGCATCGACCGCCGACGGCTCCAGCCCCAGGCCGGCGGCCAACGAGGCGGCCGCCCCGGACGAAGGCTGTTCCATGGACGCGTCCTCGGTCACGACGGGCGGATCTCCCGCAAGGTGCTGATCGAAAAGGATTAAGCAGCGTAAGGGCTGGCCTTTGCGGGAGGCAAGGCCGGAGCGCCGGCGACGGCGCCCCGCGCCCAGGTCAAAGCCGCGTTGCGCGGATGGGCTTGCCGCAACGCAGCATCGCATCTATGTTGCGTCGCACAACAATATTTGGGGAGCGAACCACGCAAGAGAGCAGGCCCTCGAGTCCAGTGCCCGAATTCACCGACCGATAAGGGGAGCCTCGATCATGTGGTCCGATGACCGTAACCAGATCATCGTTGAAGCTGAATGGGTTATGGCCCGCCGCGGCGAGATCATCGCCAGCGCGGAAGCTGCCCGTGCCGAATTCCTGCTGGCCGGCATGGCCTGGCTGGTGCACGCAGCCGGGCGGGCACTCGGCCTCGCCAAGGCGGCGCCGTCAGGCGAGGCGGATGCGATCTACCTGACCGACGCCCAGGCGCGCTATTTCGACGACCGCACGCTGGATCAGCGCCAGGCGGCCAACCAGGAAGTGATGGCGGGGAACCGCGCGGCCTGACCGCCGGGCAATTTCGGGCAACGAACGCCGCCGGATGTTGACTGCATCCGGCGGTGGTTTGCGTTGCAGCAGGCCGGTTCAGGCCGGCCGGCGATCAGTCGCGGCGGGAGGTCTCGCAGGCGGTGTCCGCGCCATGGCGCAGCAGGCCGGTCACGACACCGGTCACCGGTGCCAGGATCGGCAGGGACTGGACCAGCGTCGCCGCGAGGCCGAGGGGGGCCGGCGACAGGCACACCGCCAGGATCCACAGGCCGAGAACGGCGGTAACGTGGATCGCCGCCCAATCCTCGATGAGGCTCCAGTCGACGGCGCTGGTGCGGCGGGCCTGGCGGCGGAAGCTCACCTCCCCCATGCGCGCCACGATGCCGATCCAGGCGATCGCCACGAGGCTGTCGGTCTCCGACACCACGAGGCGCAGCGAGCCACCGCTCTGCGACACGCGCCGCCAGGGCGGATCGCTCGTTCCTTTCTGACGGGAAGCGCTGATCAGGGCGCGGAAGCGGCGCATGGCGTCGTCGACCGGGTCATAGCCGACGGCACTCAGCCCCTCGGCGGCGCGCAGCGCCAGGACCCTGGTGACCGGCACCATCACCTCTGCCACGAGGCAGCTGTCGCCCCGTTCGCAGTCCGCTCCCCGGTAGACCGCCCCACCGCTTGCGATCGCAATGACCTCGGCCAGTTCGACGTTGTCGACAAACGTACCGCGCGGCAGTGTTGCTGCCGCATCCGCTGTCTCACTCATGGCTGCTGCTCGATCCGGGATTCGCCTCGAACCACACCCACATCCCTACAGTATTTCTGGTTAATTCCTCTCTAACTTTTATCCATTTTGATACCAACTCTGGCGGCCCTTCGATCCTCGCGGGCCCGCGGGACAGGCATTCCCTCGCTTCTACGGCGTCAATGCGTCACAAGCTCGAAGACATCGAAGCCTTCGTCGAGGTGGTCGAGGCCGGCTCGATCACCGAGGCCGCACGCCGGCTGTCGCTGGCCAAGTCGGTCATCTCCAAGCGGGTCGCCGATCTGGAAAACCGGCTGGAGGCGTCGCTCCTCCACCGCTCGACCCGGCGCGTCCAGCCGACCGACAAGGGGGCCGTGTTCTACGAACGCGCCCGCGCCATCCTGGCCGATCTCGACCGCGCCGCCGAAGCGGTGACCGATGACGGCGACAGCCTGGTCGGCTCGCTCAGGATCGCCCTGCCGATGAGCCTTGGCGTGCTGCACCTGGCGCCGATGCTGCTCGACTTCGCCGCGGCCCATCCGCGCCTGGAACTGGCCCTGGACCTGAACGACCGCATGGTCGACATCGCCGGCGACGGCTTCGATCTGGCGATCCGCGGCGGCCAGTTGAACGACAGCGCGCTCAGGGCGCGCAGGCTCGCGACGGTCCGGCGGGTGGTCGCCGCCAGCCCGGCCTATCTCGACCGCGCCGGGCGCCCGAACAGTCTCGACGACCTCTCCGGCCACCGGGCGATCGGCTACGCCAACACCGGGGCCACGACGCTCTGGCAGTTCGATCCGGACAACGGCCGCGGCGCGCCGATCTCCATGCCCCTTGCCTGCACCATGGTGGTCAACAATGGCGAGGTCATCCGCGATGCGGCGATCGCCGGTCTCGGCCTGTGCGTGCTGCCGACCTTCCTGGTCGGGGACGCGATCACCGACGGGCGCCTGGAGATGGTCCTGCCGGGGGTGAGGCCGACCAGCCATGGCCTGTTCGCGCTCTACGCGCCCGCCCGCCACGTGCCGCGGGCGGTGCGCGCGATCATCGATCACCTGGTCGACCGCATCGGCGAGCCAACGCCCTGGGATCGCCGCCTTCAGGAGGCGACCGGCTGGGATCCCGGCCCGGCCTGATACCGAACGGCCGCGGTCAGGCGCTGCCCGGCAGTTCCAGCTTGCCGGCGGCGACGATCGGCCCGAACCGGCGGTCCTGGGCGATCACGGCAAAGCCGCGGGTTCCAGCCGGCCGCTGGATCGGCACCTGGAGGCTGCCGCGCCTCCCGTCCCAGGCCGAGACCGGCTCGAACGTGCGGACCACCAGGCGGTTCCCGTACGGCTCCAGGAGGAAGTACGTGCTTCTCAGGCCGTGCGTCGG
>CAYNIS010000290.1:0-5051 GCA_964397055.1 uncultured Rhodospirillaceae bacterium
GTCCCACGCCCGCGTCAGGCGGCCGCGCGCCATCGGGCTCCACGGGATGACGCCGATGCCCTCCGCCCGGCAGAGCGGCAGCATCTCCCTCTCCTCCTCCCGGTAGAGCAGGTTGACGTAGTTCTGCATGGAGACGAACCGGGTCCAGCCGTGCCGGTCCTGCAGGCCCAGCGCCTTCATGAACTGCCAGGCGTGCATGGAGGAGGCGCCGATGTAGCGCGCCTTGCCCGCCTTCACGACGTCGTGGAGCGCCTCCAGCGTCTCCTCGATCGGGGTCGCATAGTCCCAGCGGTGGATCTGGTAGAGGTCGACGTAGTCGGTGCCGAGCCGGCGCAGGCTGTTGTCGATCTCCGTCATGATGTGGCGGCGGGACAGGCCGGCCCCGTTGGCGCCGGGGCGCATGCGGCCGTTGACCTTGGTCGCGATCACCACCTCGTCCCGCGTCGAGAAGTCGGCGAGGGCCTTGCCGACGATCTCCTCCGACGAGCCGTCGGAATAGACGTTGGCGGTGTCGAAGAAGTTGAAGCCGGCCTCCACCGCCTGGCGGATCAGCGGGCGGCTCTCGTCCTCCGGCAGGGTCCAGGGGTGGCCGCCGCGGTTGGGGTTGCCGAAGCTCATGCAGCCCACGCACAGGCGGGTGACCTCGAGGCCGGTAGTGCCGAGGCGGGTGGTTTCCATCGTTTCTCTCCCTGGTCGAATGGTCGGTGCCAATTCTGGAGCAGCGCATGCCGCGGAGAGAAGACCAAACACCTCCGCCCCGCGCGGCGGTCACCCGCGTGTGGACGTCATCCTTTTGACCGGGGCGCGTGGTCGAGCGGCAGTTCGGTCGTCACCTTGATCGGTTCCATGGAGAAGCTGGCGGCGACGTCGGCGACCTCGGCCGTCGCGATGATCTTCTTGTAGATGCGGTCATAGCCGGCGATGTCCGGCGCGACGACCTTCAGGAGGTAGTCGGCCGCCCCGGTGATGCGATGGAACTCCAGCACCTCCGGGATCGCCGGGATGCCGGTCGCAAACCGGCTCAGCCAGTCGGCGTTGTGCTGGGCAGTCTTGATCAGGACAAAGCCGGTCAGGCCCAGGTTTACCGCTTCCGGATCGACCAGGGCGACGCGTGCCTTGACCACGCCCGCCTCCTCCAGCCGCTTGATCCGGCGCCAGCAGGGGTTGGTGGACAGGCCGACGGCGTCGGCGATGGCGCTGACCGGACGGTCGGCATCGCGCTGCAGTTCACGCAGGATCTTGAGGTCGATGGCATCGAACACCGCATGCTCCCCCGGGTCGTTGACAGGCCATCGCCCTCGATTGGGACAATTTTGCGCCTGAAGGGTCGTTGGCTGCGGAAGTTTGGGAAAACTTGTCGCCGGGCCGCAAGTACATTCCCAGCGGGTTTCGACTTGTGAGACACGCTCATTTTCGGCCAGGGGGACCCGCCGCCATGAAGACCGACCTGTTCACCCGCCACCCGGCTTCCGTCAACGAGACCTATGGCGAGCATTTCTGCGTCGCCTCCAGCTTCTCCGGCCGGCTCGCCTATGCCGCGTTCGCCTGTGCCGTCCACGCGGTCTTCCCGTTCCTGTTCGAGAAGACCGGCAGCCGCATCATCATGGAGCTCCACGACCGCATGGTTGCCAACCGGGTGCGCAACCAGGCCGCCGGGGAGGCAACCGCGCTGCAGATGGCCGCCGAGTGACTTGGTCTTGGCTGAGCCTGCATCGGGGGTGACTTCCGGCCGGGCCGCTTGGCATGATGCCTGCTTTGTGACAGCGAGACGGGGAAGGAGGCCCGCGCATGGCGGAGGCCACGAACGACGACAAGCCGATCGCGGCGGAAGACATCCAGGCGATGCTCGACCGCTCGCCGTTCATCTCCTTCCTGGGCCTGAGGGTCGATCGGGTGGACGTGGCCGCCCAGGAGATCGAGATGACGATGCCGATGCGTCCCGAACTGGAACGGGGGGCGGGCACCGGCCAGTTCCATGGCGGCCCGATTGCTAGCTTCATCGACACCGTCGGTGACTTCGCCGTCGTGCTGGCCACCAAGGGCGGCGTGCCGACCATCAACTTCCGCGTCGACTATCTGCGCCCGTCGACGGGGGCGGCGCTGAAGGGCATTGCCAGGGCCCGCCGGATCGGGCGTTCCGTCGCCGTCGTCGACATCGAGATCCTGGACCTGGAGGGGCGGTTGTGTGCCCTCGGCCGCGGGACGTATTCCCCGACGGTCGGCTGATCGCGTTTCGACAGGGCAGGCGGAGTAGGCTGGACATGGTGATGAATCTGGGCGCCATCACGTCGGCGACGGTCCCCGACGACCAGGCGATGATCATCGAGGTAGGGCAGGACGACAGCGACCGGGTGGTGACCTTCGGCGAGGCCCGCGCGGCCTTCGCCGCGATCGGCCGGGGCCTCCTCGCCCGGGGGCTGGCGCGCGGCGACCGGGTGGCGATCGTCGCCGGCAACAGCGCCAACTACCTTTTGGCGTACATGGGCATCATGCAGGCCGGGATGTGCGCGGTCCCGGTCAACCACAAGCTGCCGCAGGCGACCATCGACCACGTCCTGACCGATAGCGAGATCAAGTTCGCCCTTGTCGATGCCGCACGCGAACCGACGCTGGCCGGCAAGGTTCCGGTCATGCCGATAGAGGAGGAGCGGGGTTTCCGAGAGCTGTTCGATCCCGGCCCGCTCGACCCGGTCGACATGGCGGAGGGCGATTTCGCCAACATCCTCTACACCTCCGGCTCGACCGGCCTGCCCAAGGGGGTGCCGCTGACCCATGGCGGCTATGTCTGGTCGACGGCGGTCTATGCCGACAGCGGTGCCGCCATGGCCGGCAAGCGGCTGTTGGCCGCCGCCCCGCTCTATCACATGAACGCGCTGTTCCAGTCGAAGCTGACCATGCGCTTCGGGGCCACCCTGGTCCTGATGAAGGAGTTTTCGGCGGCCGGCTATCTGCGCGCGATCAACCGCCATCGGGTCAACATCATCACGTCCGTCCCGACCATGCTGGCCCTGGTCGCGCGGGAGGTCGAAACGCTGGCGACCGTCGACCTCACCAGCGTCGACACGGTGATGACCGGCTCCGCGCCGTCGACCACCGACCTGGTCGCGCGCATCCAGGCGCTGTTCCCGAACGCCGCGCCGATGACCAACGGCTACGGCACCACCGAAAGCGGCCCGGTCGCCTTCGGCCCGCACCCGGACGGCCTGCCGCGGCCGGTCCTGGCGCTCGGCTATCCGCGCAAGGGGGTAGAGGTGCGCCTGGTCGACGGCCCGGACGAGGACGAGGGCACCTTGTGGATCCGCAACAGCGCGATCATGCCGGGCTACCTCAACCGGCCGGAGGCGACGGAAAAGCGCCTGAAGGACGGCTGGTACGACACCGGTGACGTCATGCGCCGGGACGAGAACGGCTTCTTCTTCTTCGTCGGGCGCGCGGACGACATGTTCACCTGCGCCGGGGAGAACATCTATCCGGGCGAGGTCGAAAAGATGCTGGAGGGCCATCCGGACGTGGCCCAGGCCGCGGTCGTGCCGGTGCCGGACGAGATCAAGCACAAGCTTCCGGTGGCCTTCGTCGTCGCCCGGCCCGGCCACGCCGTGGACGAGGCGTCGGTGAAGCAGTACGCCCTCGCCAACGGGCCGGCCTACGCCCATCCGCGTGCGGTCTGGGTGGTCGACCAGTTGCCGCTTTCCGGCACCAACAAGGTCGACCGCACGTACCTGGTGCGCGACGCCGAAGCCCGTTTCGTGCGGGCCTGACCCGACGCGGTCGGGGTGTGAGGCGCCGGCGTGCATCAACAAGAAACCAAAGTTCAGTGGAGGGAGGAGAGCGACATGCGCGCGATGGTGATCAGGGAGCACGGAGAGCTCGACCAGATGGGCTTCGATCCAACCTTTCCCGAGCCGGTGGCGGAGGAAGGCCAGGTCGTGGTCGAGGTCGGGGCGTGCGCGCTCAACTACCATGACGTGTTCACCCTGCGCGGCATGCCCGGCATCAAGGTGCCCATGCCGATCGTCATCGGGATCGACGTCGCCGGCACCATCGCCAGCCTCGGCCCCGGGGTCACCGGCTGGAATGTCGGCGACCGCATCCTGGTCGACCCGATCGACCGCCAGACCGGCCGTGGCCTGTTGGGAGAGATGTGCAACGGCGGATTGGCCGAGCGCACCGTGGTCGGCGCCCACCAGCTGATCGCGCTTCCCGACGACGTCTCTTTCGAGGACGCGGCGAGCCTGCCGGTCGCCTACGGCACCGCCTATCGCATGATGGTCACGCGCGGCCAGGTCCAGGCCGGGGAGAAGGTGTTGATCCTCGGCGCGTCCGGCGGTGTCGGCACCTGCTGTGTCCAGCTCGCCAAGATGATCGGCTGCGAGGTCGCGGTCTGCGCCTCCTCGCAGTCCAAGCTCGACCGGCTGAAGGACCTGGGTGCCGATCATGGCATCAACTATGTGGAGAACGACTTCCGCTCCGAACTCTACGGCATCTGGGGCAAGCCCAAGATCCGCGGCGGCGGCGGTGGTGCCGACGTCGTCGTCAACTTCACCGGCGGCGACACCTGGGTCCCGTCGCTGCGCTGCCTCACCATGCACGGGCGCATGCTGACCTGCGGGGCGACCGCCGGCTACGATCCGCAGACCGACATCCGCTTCATCTGGACGTTCGAGCAGAACATCGTGGGCTCCAACGGCTGGAAGGTGGAGGACCTGCACGCCCTCCTCGACCTCACCCGGTCGGGCAAGATCAAGCCGATCGTCGACAGGGTCTACCCGCTGGAAGAGGCGGCCCAGGCCCTCGACAGCCTCGACAAGCGCCAGGTCTTCGGCAAGGTCCTGGTGAAGCCGTGAGCGGACCTGCCGCCACGGGTAGCGTATCGATCGAGCGGCTGACCGGAGCCCAGACGGAGCTCGCGGCGGAGATCGAGGGCCTGCTGACCGCAACCAACACCGCCCGCGGCCAGGTGGTGGACACCCGCGCCCTCCTCGAGGCGCTGGCGAGCGGCAAGGTCGCCGCCGCGGGGCTCGACGTCCTGCCCGAGGAGCCTGCCGTGCGCG
>CAYNIS010000291.1:0-5042 GCA_964397055.1 uncultured Rhodospirillaceae bacterium
ACGGATGCGGCCAAGGTCATCCAGGCGCCGATCTTCCACGTCAACGGCGACGATGCCGAGGCGGTGGTCCACGTCGCGCGGATCGCGATCGAGTTCCGCCAGCGGTTCAAGAAGGATGTCGTCATCGACATGTTCTGCTACCGCCGGCATGGCCACAACGAGGGCGATGAACCGATGTTCACGCAGCCCTTGATGTACAAGCGCATCGCCGACCACCCGACCACCCGCACGCTCTACGCCCGCCAGCTGGCGGCGGAGGGCATGCTGTCGGCGGAAGACGCCGAGCAGATCAACGAGGACTTCCACAAGTTCCTGGAGGACGAGTTCGAGGCGTCGTCGACCTATCGCGTCAACAAGGCCGACTGGCTGGAGGGCCGCTGGGCCGGCTTCTCCGCCGCCCCGGGCGGCGACCGGCGCGGCAAGACCTCGGTCGACGAGGCCGAGCTGAAGCTGGTCGGCCGGGCCCTGTCCACGGTGCCCGACGATTTCAACGCCAATTCCAAGATCACCCGCCAGCTTGCCGCCAAGGCCAAGATGTTCGAGACCGGCGAGGGCGTCGACTGGGCGACGGCGGAGGCGCTGGCCTTCGGCACGCTGATGAACGAGGGCATTCCGGTGCGCATGTCCGGCCAGGACTGCGGGCGCGGCACCTTTTCCCAGCGCCACGCGATCCTCTACGACCAGATGTCGGAACGGCGCTACCTGCCGCTCAACCACATCCGCGAGGGCCAGGCCCCGTTCGAGATCATCGACAGCCCGCTCTCCGAACTCGCCGTGCTCGGCTTCGAATACGGCTTCAGCCTCGCCGAACCGCATGCGCTGGTGCTGTGGGAGGCGCAGTTCGGCGACTTCGTCAACGGCGCCCAGATGATCATCGACCAGTTCATCTCATCCGGCGAGGCGAAGTGGCTGCGCATGGCCGGCGTGACCATGCTGCTGCCGCACGGCTACGAGGGCCAGGGGCCGGAACACTCCTCCGCGCGGCTCGAACGGTTCCTCCAGATGTGCGCGGAAGACAACATCCAGGTCGCCAACTGCACGACCCCGGCCAACTACTTCCACGTCCTGCGCCGTCAGGTGCACCGGCCGTTCCGCAAGCCGCTGGTGATCATGACGCCGAAGTCGCTGCTGCGGCATAAAATGGTGGTCTCGCCGTTGTCGATGTTCACCAACGGCCAGTCGTTCCACCGGGTCCTGTTCGAGGAGGGGGTCGAACTCAAGCCCGATGCGGAGATCCGGCGCGTCGTGCTCTGTTCCGGCAAGGTCTATGTCGACCTCCATGCCGAACGGGAGAAGCGCGGCATCGACGACGTCGCGATCGTGCGCCTGGAACAGCTCTACCCGTTCCCGAACGAGCCCCTGGCCGAGCAGCTGGCGCGCTATCCGAACGCCGACGTCGTCTGGTGCCAGGAGGAGCCGGAGAACATGGGCGCCTGGCACTTCTTCGACCGGCGCATCGAAAAGGTGCTGACCCGTCTCGACATCAAGGCCAAGCGCCCGTCCTATGCCGGCCGGCCGGAAGCGGCGGCGACCGCGACCGGGCTCCTGCGCCGGCACAATCAGGAACAGGCGCAGCTGGTCGAACAGGCCCTGATCGGCTGAAGACTGTCGGCTGAAGACTGTCGGCTGAAGACTGTCGGCTGAAGACTGTCGGCGACAGATGCATTCTCGGGCAGCGGCCACGCGACCGGCTGCCCATCCAATGACGACCCCGACGGGGCGAGGTGAGGACTGGCATGGCGACCGACATTGTTGTTCCGACGCTGGGCGAATCGGTGACCGAGGCGACCGTCGCCAACTGGCTGAAGGCGGTCGGGGATGCGGTGGCCGTTGACGAGCCGCTGGTCGAGCTCGAAACCGACAAGGTGACGGTGGAGGTGCCGGCCCAGGCGGCCGGGGTCCTGGGCGCGATCGCGGTCGAGGTCGGCGAGACGGTCGAGGTCGGGGCGGTCCTGGGCTCGATCGAGGAGGGCGCTGCCGCCGCCGCGAAGCCGGCACCGGCCGACAAGCCCGCCGAGAAGAAGCCGGAACCGAAGAAGGCCGAACCGGCGCCCGCCGCCGCCCCGGCGACGAAGGTCGCCGACAGCGGCCCGGCGGTCAGGAAGATGGTCGAGGAGCGCGGCCTCGACGGCAGCCAGATCCCGGCGACCGGCCGCGACGGCCGCCTGACCAAGGCCGACGTCCAGAACTACCAGCCGCCGGCCGCCGCACCCTCGGCGAAGATGGAGCCGGTGGCGACCCCGCGCGAACTGGCCCCGCGCGAGGAGCGGGTGCGCATGACGCGGCTGCGCCAGCGCATCGCCGAACGCCTGAAGGTGGCCCAGAACACCGCGGCCATGCTGACCACGTTCAACGAGGTCGACATGTCGGCGCTCATGGACCTCCGCCGGGAGTACCGCGACGCGTTCGAAAAGCGCCACGGCGTGCGGCTCGGCTTCATGTCGTTCTTCGTCAAGGCGGCGATCCAGGCGCTCAAGGCCTTCCCCGCGGTCAACGCGGAGATCGAGGGCACCGACATCATCTACAAGAACCACTACGACATCGGGGTCGCGGTCTCGACCCCGAACGGTCTCGTGGTGCCGGTCGTCAAGGATGCCGACCTGCTGTCGTTCGCCGAGGTCGAGACGTCGATCAACGACCTCGGCAGCCGCGCGCGCGACGGCAAGATCACCATCGACGAGCTGACCGGCGGCACCTTCTCGATCACCAATGGCGGGGTGTTCGGGTCGCTGAACTCGACCCCGATCATCAACCCGCCGCAGTCGGCGATCCTGGGTATGCACAAGATCCAGGAACGCCCGATGGCGGTGAACGGCCAGGTCGTGATCCGGCCGATGATGTATCTCGCGGTGTCCTACGATCACCGCATCGTCGACGGGCGCGAGGCGGTCAGCTTCCTGGTGCGCATCAAGGAAGGGATCGAGGATCCGGCCCGCCTCCTCCTCGACGTTTGAGGCCGGCCGAAAGCCCGCCACGCATCTATCCGACTTCGCAGATCAGGATTCCGAGAGATGGCCGACGAGACCTATGACGTTGTGGTGATCGGCGGCGGGCCGGGCGGCTATGTCCACGCGATCCGCGCCGCCCAGCTTGGCTTTTCCGTCGCCTGTGTCGAAAAGCGAGAGAAGCTGGGCGGCACCTGCCTCAACGTCGGCTGCATCCCGTCGAAAGCGCTCCTCCACACCTCCGAACGCTATGAGGAGGCGCACGGCCACCTCGCCTCCTTCGGCATCGCGGTCGAGGGGGTGAAGCTCGACCTGCCGCAGATGATGGCGCACAAGGCGAAGGTGGTTCACGACAACACCGCCGGGGTCGAATACCTGTTCAAGAAGAACAAGATCGCCTGGATCAAGGGGGCCGGCCGCATCACCGCCCCCGATACCGTCCAGGTCACCGGCCCCGACGGGGAAAAGACGCTGAAGGCCGGGCGCATCACCATCGCCACCGGGTCCGACGTCATCTCCCTTCCGGGGATAGAGATCGACGAGAAGCGCATCGTCTCCTCCACCGGGGCCCTGGAGCTGGAGAGCGTGCCGAAGCACCTCGCGGTCATCGGCGGCGGCTATATCGGGCTCGAACTCGGCACGGTCTGGCACCGGCTGGGGGCCAAGGTCACCGTCATCGAGTTCCTTGACCGCATCCTGCCGGGCATGGACGCGGAGGTCTCCAAGACCATGCTGCGCATCCTCAAAAAGCAGGGGCTGGAATTCAAGCTCGCCACCAAGGTGACCGGGGCCGAACAGGCCGATGCCGGTGTCGCGCTCACCCTGGAGCCGGCCGCGGGCGGCGAGCCGGAAAAGCTGGACGCCGACGTCCTGCTGGTCGCGGTCGGCCGCAAGGCCTACACCGACGGCCTCGGCCTGGGCGATATCGGGGTCGAGACTGACGACCGCGGCCGGGTCGTGGTCGACGGCCACCTCCAGACTTCCGTCCCCGGCATCTACGCCCTCGGCGACTGCATCGCCGGCCCGATGCTCGCCCACAAGTCGGAGCACGAGGGCGTGGCGCTGGCCGAGCATTTCGCCGGCCAGGCCGCGCACACCGACCACGAGCTGGTTCCGGGCGTCGTCTACACCTGGCCGGAAGCCGCCCAGATCGGCCGGACCGAGGAGCAGCTGAAGGAAGCCGGTATTGCCTACAAGGCCGGCAAGTTTCCGTTCTCCGCCAATGGCCGGGCGCGCGCCATGGGCTCGGTCGACGGCTTCGTGAAGGTGCTGGCGGACAAGGAGACCGACCGGGTTCTGGGCTGCCACATCATCGGTCCGGAAGCCGGCACGCTGATCCATGAGCTTGCGGTCGCGATGGAGTTCGGCGCCAGTTCGGAGGATATCGCGCGCACCTGCCACGCCCACCCGACCCTGGCGGAGGCGGTGAAGGAAGCGGCCCTGGCGGTCGAAGACCGGACCATCAACCTTTAGGCGGAGTCATATCTGAAAGGTCACGGGGCCTAGCCGTTTGCCCCATCATGCCTAGGGCTATTTAGGTTAGGATTGGTCTGAGTAGCGCTGTCCGAACGGACGTCCGCCGGATGCCAAGCCGATCGGCGGTCGATCCCGGGGCACCGCATTCCTGTCTCCTCCCCTTCGGCCCGTTCGGGGTTGCCCGGCCGGGCCTTTTTGTTTGTCCGGGCCTCTTTTGTCTGTCCGGGCCCTATCCCCCGGCGGGTGCCGCCGTCAGGTCGCTCGACAGCACCTCCTCGTCCGGCTGGGCGGCGAGGAAGGCCGGCGTCGCTTCCAGTCGCTCAGCCAGTGCGTCGAGGCGCTTGCAGTCGAGCCGGCCGATGAAGCCCGGGCGCTTGCCCTTGGCGAAGCTCCAAAACACCGCCAGCGACAGGTCGGCCTGGGTCAGCCGATCCCCGACCTGCCAGTCACCGCCGAAGCTGCGATCGAGCCAGGTGAAGCCGTCGGCGATCTGACGCTCGCAGTGCTCGATCCAGGGCGCGTGCCATTTCTCCTGCGGCCGGAAATGGCGCTCGTAGAGCACGGTGACGAGCTTGTCGGTGGCGCCGGTCGCGATCGACAGGCGGGAGAGCACCTGGCGCC
>CAYNIS010000292.1:0-5029 GCA_964397055.1 uncultured Rhodospirillaceae bacterium
CGTCAAAGGGAATGCCCTCAGCGTCCGCCAGTGTTTTCCACGCGCGGAAGTGATACCCATCCGTCGAGACGATCACGCCGTCCAGGTCAAAGATCACTGCTTGTATCTCTTGCATGCTGTTTCGCTCCTCGCTAATTCGAATGAAAAAGATTTTGTGGCTCAGGCCCTGGCCAGTTCCGATGACGCCACGGTCTGACGAGGACGCAACCAGTCATCTTCCCGCACTCAAGGTGCTGATCAATCTCGGCTACCAGGTGTCTGGCTCCGACATCTCCGACAACGCCAATGTGAAACGCCTGCGCGACCTGGGTGCCGCGATCTTCATCGGCCATGACGGGGCCAACGTCGCAGACGCGGCCGTGGTCGTCGTCTCCTCCGCGATCCGCGCGGACAACCCGGAGGTGGCCGCCGCCCGTGCCGCCTTCATTCCGGTCGTGCGCCGGGCGGAGATGCTGGCGGAACTGATGCGCCTGCGCTGGTCGGTGGCGGTCGCCGGAACCCATGGCAAGACCACGACGACCTCCCTGGTCGCCGCCCTGTTCGAAGGCGCGCAACTGGACCCGACGGTGATCAACGGCGGCATCATCAACGCCTATGGCACCAATGCGCGGGTCGGGGCATCCGACTGGATGGTGGTCGAGGCGGACGAGAGCGACGGCACCTTCGTGAAGCTGCCGGCGACCATGGCGATCGTCACCAACATCGACCCCGAACACCTCGACTTCTACGGCGACTTCGACGGCATCCGGGCGGCCTTCCGCAGCTTTGTCGAGAACCTGCCCTTCTACGGCGTCGCCTGCCTGTGCATCGACCATCCGGAGGTGCAGGCGATGATCCCCCATCTTCTCGACCGGCGGTTGATCACCTATGGCTTCAGTCCGCAGGCGGATGTTCGCGCTGTGGACCTGACAGCCGATCATGAGGGCTTCCGGTTCGACGTCGCCGTCTCCGCCCGCGCCGGCCAGGGAGGCCCGCGGGTTATCCGCGACATCGCCCTGCCGATGATGGGCGAGCACAACGTCCTGAACGCCCTGGCGGCCCTGTCGATCGGCGTCGAAATGGGCCTCGACGACGATGGCATGCGGGCCAGCCTCGCCGGCTTCGGCGGGGTCAAGCGACGATTCACACGCACCGGGACCGTGAACGGCATCACCGTGATCGACGACTACGGTCATCACCCGGTGGAAATCACGGCAGTCCTGAAAGCAGCACGCCAGGCCAGCCGCGGCCGGGTGATCGCGGTTGTCCAGCCGCACCGCTACAGCCGGCTGGCCAGCCTGTTCGAGGAGTTCTGCCACGCGTTCAACGATGCGGACGTGGTCGTCGTGGCGGACGTTTACACAGCCGGGGAGGAACCGATCGAGGGGGCCGACCGCGACAGCCTGGTCGCCGGCCTGATCGCCCATGGTCACCGCCGGGTGGAGGCGCTGGCTGATCCGGCCGATCTCGCCCAGACCGTGCGCGGCCTCGCCCGGCCCGGCGATCTCGTCGTGTGCCTCGGGGCCGGTTCGATCACCCAATGGGCGAATGCGCTGCCGGCCGACCTCGCCCGCGTCTACGGCATCGACCCCCGTTCCGCGCAGACCGGGGAGGCCTCATGATGGGCCTTGCCACCCGCCAGACGCGGTTGATCGACCGGTTGCCGGAGGTACGCGGCCGGCTGACCCCGTTTGCGCGGCTGGCACAGACGACCTGGTTCCGGGTCGGCGGCCCGGCCGAGGTGATGTTCAGGCCGGCCGACATCACCGACCTGATTGGTTTCCTGGTCAAGACGCCGGAAGATGTGCCGATCACCGTGATCGGGGTCGGCTCCAACCTTCTGGTGCGTGACGGCGGGGTCCCGGGTGTCGTCATCCGCCTGGGCGGCGCCTTCGCCGAGATCAAGGTCGAGGGAGACCGGGTTCGCGCCGGGGCCGGTGCGCTTGATGCCGGGGTTGCCGAGGCGGCGGCCCGCGCCGGCGTCGCCCGGCTGGAGTTCCTGACCGGGATTCCCGGGACGCTGGGTGGGGCGATCCGCATGAACGCCGGCGCCTGTGGCAGCGAGATCGCCGCGATCCTGGACAAGGTCACCCTGATCGACCGGCGGGGCGACCTGCGCGAGGAGCCGGCGGCGGCCCTTGGCCTCGGCTACCGCCAGTCGGCCCTCCGCGAGGATGAAATCGTGCTGGCGGCGACCCTTGTCGGTACCCCCGGCGATCCGGAGGCAATCCTTGAACGGATGGCGGAGATCCGCAGCGAACGCGCGGAAAGTCAGCCGATCCGGGCACGTTCCTCCGGGTCGACCTTCGGCAACCCGCCTGGAATGAAGGCCTGGCAGCTGATCGACGATGCCGGCTGCCGGGGCCTCAGCCTCGGCGGGGCCCAGGTGTCGGAAAAACACTGCAACTTCCTGATCAACACCGGGGATGCAACCGCCCACGACATCGAGGAGCTGGGTGAAACGGTGCGCAAGCGGGTGTTCGATCGGGCGGGTATCTGGCTCGACTGGGAAATCAGGCGGATCGGCGTGGATACCGACCATGCTTTCGCTGTGAAGCCGCCGCCGGGAAGGGATGCGTGATGGCGAAGACGGTCGCTGTCCTGAAAGGTGGATGGTCCGCCGAGCGCGAGGTCTCCCTGGTCAGCGGAGCGGCGGTGGCGGCTGCCCTTGCCGAGCGCGGAAACGACGTTGTCGAAATCGACGTGACCCGCGATCTGACCGCGCTCGTCGCCGCCCTCACCCCGGCGCCCGATATCGTCTTCAACGCGCTGCACGGCCACGGCGGGGAGGACGGTCATATCCAGGCGCTGCTCGGCATGATGGGATTGAAATACACCCATTCCGGCCTGCTCGCCTCGGCCATCGCGATGAACAAGGTGCGCACCAAGGAGGTCCTGGCCGCACACGGTGTCGTCAGTCCGGCCGGCCTCGTCGTCCCGACCGCGAGCCTGCGCGAGGCCGATCCCCTGCCGCGCCCCTATATTGTGAAGCCGATCGACGAGGGCTCGACCGTCGGCGTGCACCTGGTGCGCCCGGGCGACAACGCCCCGCCCGGCGACGGCGACAGCCGGCTGGGGGAAACCTGCCTCGCCGAGGAGTACATCCGCGGCCACGAACTGACGGTCGGTGTCATGGGCGATCGCGCCCTCGACGTCACCCAGATCAACTACACGGCAGAGCTGTTCGACTACACCGCCAAGTACAGCGAGGGCTTCGCGACCCACATCCTGCCGGCCCCGGTACCGGACGCGATCTATCGCGAAGCCAAGCGGTTGGCCGTGCTCGCCCACCACGTGCTCGGCTGCGACGGCATCAGCCGCTCGGATTTCCGCTGGGACGACAGCCGTCCCGGCGTCAGCGGCCTCTACTTCCTGGAAATCAATACCCAGCCCGGCTTCACACCGCTGTCGCTGGTTCCGGAACAAGCAGCACGCCAGGGCATCCCCTTCGGCGACTTGTGCGACTGGCTGGTGGAGACGGCAAGATGGCACCCATCATAAACACCGGCCGGGGCAAGGGTCCCCGGGTCACGGGAACCCGCTCGCTGACCGGCACCTCGCCGCGCGGCGGCGCCGGCACCACGCCGCGCGGCGACGCCGGCGGCGGCCGGGCTCAAGGGGCCGGCGCCCGCCGCCGGGCGGGACGGCCGGGCCTGCCCCGTATCGCCGTCAGGACCGGGATCTTCGGCCTCGCGATCACCCTGTTCGTGGCCGGGATCGGCGCCGTCGTGAACAGCGGCGTGGTCGATCGGACGGTAACGGCCGCCGTCGACGGCAGTCTGGCCGCCACGGCCGATGCAGGCTTTACAGTCCGCGACGTCCTGGTGATGGGCCGTCACAGTATCGATCCCGACACGGTGCTGAAGGAACTCGGCGTCGGTGCCGGTTCACCGATCCTCGGCTTCGACCCGGCCTCCGCAGCGCGCCGTCTCAAGTGCATCGACGGCGTCGAACACGCCCACGTTGCCCGGAGGCTGCCCGACACCATCATCGTCGCCCTCGTGGAGCGGGAAGCGGTCGCCCTCTGGCAGCACCGGCAGCGCCTCGTCGCAATCGACCGGACCGGCGCGCTGGTTGCCCGCGACGACCTCGACCGGTTCCATGATCTGCCGATCCTGATCGGTCCGGACGTACCGCGGAAGGTCGGCGAATTCGTGGACCTCCTGTCCGCGACACCGCAGCTTTCCGGCAAGGTGTCGAGAGCAACGAGGGTCGGCTGCACGGCCGCCACCGCCAGCGAGGGTGCGGGTCAATCTAACTCCCCCCCGTCCTGCTCCGCACCACCTGAGGATCTGGGCCGTTGCCGGCGCTGGGATGTCGAATTATTTGACAAAGCTCTCTTGCGTTTACCGGAGGTGGGGGTGGAAGATGCGCTCGAGCGATTGGCAGCACTGGACCGCCTGGCCGAGCACCATGCCGACCGCATCCGGACCATCGACCTGCGGGTCACCGATCGGGTGGTGATTTCGCCGGACGACGGCACCGGTGACGAAGTGGAACAACCCGATCGCGGCCCGCGCGGCGCGACCGATAACCCGGCCGACAACGCGGCCTTGCCGTCAACCCGGGTGCCAGACAGTCCCAATGATGAGGGCCGACGCATCTGACATCCGGACGACGAGCCAGAGACGACCGACCATGCGCCTTCCGATACAAGGATCCCCCCGCTCGCTTCCCCCTGGCAGCCTCCTGACGACACTCGACGTCGGGACGGAGAACGTCGTCGCCCTGGTGGCGCGCGTCGACGCCTGCGGAACCACGGCCCGGATCGTCGGCGTCGGGCATCACGCCGCGCAGGGTGTGAAGTCCGGCGCCATCGTCGACCTGGAGGCGGTCCAGGCGGCCATCGGATCAGCGGTCGCCACGGCGGAGAAGGCCGCCGGGGAAACAATCCGCTCGGTTGTGTCGGCGGCGGCCGTGAGCGTCGTCACCGGCGAGCGGCTCGCGGTCGACCTTGCCCTCGATGGGGAGATCATCAGCGACGAGGATGTCGACCGGGCGCTCGCCGAGGCGCGGATGGTCGAAGTGCCGGGGGAGACGGAACTCATCC
>CAYNIS010000293.1:0-5007 GCA_964397055.1 uncultured Rhodospirillaceae bacterium
CGGCCTGTTCGCGGTGCCGGTGGTCCTGCACCCGGAAGTCACGGTGTCGGTCACCGTCAATGTCGCCCGTTCGGCCGACGAGGCGGCGATGCAGATCGAACGCGGCGGGGCGATTGTCGGCGGCCTCGACGATGATGACGACGACGACTTCTACGAGGACGACGAGGCCAAGGCGGAGGACGCCGAGGCCACCGACGCCGAGGCGGGAGCCGATGGCGAAGCACAGGCCGATGGCGAAGCACAGGCCGACGGCGCCGATAAGGCCGACGACGCCGAGAAGGCCGAAGCCGCCGCCTGATCCGCTGCTGGCAGGCCGGCCCGGCACCCGGGTCGGCCTCGACGCGTCCTTGACCGCATTGCCGGGGCCCGCTGCCCATGGCCGACATCGCCCACGACGTCACCCGCGACATCGGCCACGGGGTCGACCCGATGTCGGGCGAACCGCGGCATCTGCCGCACAATGTCGAGGCTGAACAGGCCCTGCTCGGCGCGCTGATGATCGATCAGCGCCTTTTCGAGCGCATCGGCGAGCTGATCGCCGCCGACCATTTCTACAACCCGATCCATCAGCGCATCTTTAGCGTGATCACCGATCTCGTCGGTCAGAACCGCATCGCGGACCCGATCACGCTCAAGGACTATCTCGGCCACGACGCGGCATTGGCCGGCGTCGGCGGGGCCGCCTATCTCGACGATCTGGCCTCCGGTGTCGTCACCATCCTCAACGCCGAACACTACGCCCGAGCGATCCGTGACCTGCATCTGCGCCGGCAGCTGATCTCGATCGGCTCCGACATGGTCAACTCCGCCTTCGAACCGAGTGTGGAGGAGGGGGCCGAAGCACAGATCGAGGCGGCGGAGCACGAGCTCTTCCAGCTCGCGAGCACCGGCGAGATCGACCGCGGCGCCGTCGATCTCAAGACCGCGCTCAACGAGGCGATGAAGCAGGCCGCCGAGGCCTTCGAGCGCGACAGCCACGTCACCGGCGTCACCACCGGCCTGATGGACGTCGACCGCAAGCTGGGCGGGCTGCACAAGTCGGACCTCCTGATCCTCGCCGGGCGCCCCTCCATGGGGAAGACCGCACTCGCCACCAACATCGCCTTCAACGCCGCGCGCGCCTTCCTGGAGTCCGAGGGGGTGGACGGCGCCGGTGTCGCCTTCTTCTCGTTGGAGATGTCGGCCGAACAGCTCGCCGGCCGCATCCTGGCGGAGATCACCGGCATCCGGTCCGACAAGATCCGCCGTGGCGAGATCAAGGAGACCGACTTCCGCCTGTTCGTCGAGGCGAGCCAGCAGTTCATGGAGGCCAAGTTCTTCATCGACGACACGCCGGGCCTCTCGATCGGGGCGATGCGGACTCGGGCACGCCGGCTCAAGCGCCAGCACGGCATCGGCCTCGTCGTCGTCGACTACCTCCAGCTCTTGCATGCGCCGGGGGCCAACGCATCCGACGGGCGGGTGCTCGAAATCGGCCGGATCACGCGCGGCCTGAAGGCCCTGGCGAAGGAGCTGGACCTGCCGGTCCTGGCCCTGTCCCAGCTCTCCCGCCAGGTCGAGAACCGGGAGGACAAGCGCCCGCAACTGGCCGACCTGCGTGAGAGCGGCACGATCGAACAGGACGCGGACGTTGTCATGTTCGTCTACCGGGAGCAGTACTATCATGAGCGGGCCGTGCCCAAGCCCCGGGAGGGCGAGGACGAGGGCTCGCCGAAATACATCGAGCGCTATGAACGCTGGCATCAGCGCCTGGCGCAGATCTCGAACACCGCCGAGGTCATCGTGGCCAAGCAGCGTCACGGGCCGATCGGCACGGTCAGGCTCTATTTCGAGCCGGAACTGACCCGCTTTTCCGACCTTGCCGATACCCCTGAGCTGAACGCCCACGATGAATGAACCGAGCCCGCTCGCCCATTCGCCCCGCACGGGACCGCTGATGACGGGGTCGCTGATGACGGGACCGCCGATCTGGGCCAGCGGCACGGCGGCCCACCTGACGATCGATCTCGGCGCCCTGGTCGACAACTATCGCCTGATCGCGCGCACCGTCGCACCCGCTGCGGTCGCCGGGGTGGTCAAGGCGGATGCCTACGGCCTCGGCCTCATCCCCGTGGCACGCGCGCTCCACGGCGCGGGCTGCCGCCTGTTCTTCGTCGCCCATGTCGAAGAGGCGCTGGAGTTGCGCCACTTCCTGCCATCGGTCGAGATCGCGGTCCTGAACGGCCTGCCGCCGGGGACCGAGGCCGCCTATGTTGGGGCCAGGCTGATCCCGGTCTTGAACCACCTGGGTGAGATCGAGAGCTGGCAGGGCGTCTGCCGCCGGGGGGGACGGCGCCTGCCCGGCATCGTCCATGTCGACACCGGCATGAACCGCCTCGGCCTCGGCCCGGACGAACTCGCCCGCCTGGTCGCCGAACCCGACCGCCTGGACGGCATCGCGCGACGCGCGCTGATCACCCATCTGGTCTCCGGCGACGACCCCTGCGGCCACCACACGCACGCCCAGTACCGGCGCTTCGTCGCCGCCAAGGCAAAGCTGCCGAAGATGCCGGCGAGCCTCGCCAACTCTCCCGGGAGCTTCCGCGGCCGGCACCTGAACTTCGACCTTGTTCGCCCCGGCT
The DNA here is from genome assembly GCA_964397055.1 of uncultured Rhodospirillaceae bacterium. Classification (GTDB taxonomy): domain Bacteria; phylum Pseudomonadota; class Alphaproteobacteria; order CAYNIS01; family CAYNIS01; genus CAYNIS01. The sequence continues at coordinate 2,622 of CAYNIS010000293.1, forward strand.
CCGCCGTTTATGGCATCAACCCGACGCCGGAAGCGGCCAATCCCGTGCGCCGGGTGGTTTCGGTGGAGGCGCGCCTGCTCCAGGTTCGGAATGTCGAGAAGCCGATGACGGTCGGGTATGGTGCCACCTACACGGTTCCCGAAACGGGCCGGATCGGCACGGTGGCACTCGGCTACGCCGACGGCTATCTGCGCAGCCTCTCCGGCAAGGGGGCGGTCTTCATCGACGGCCGTCGCTGCCCCGTCGTCGGCCGGGTCTCCATGGACCTGATCACCGTCGACATGACCCATGTGCCGGAGGCCCAGGCGGAACCCGGCCGGCTGGTCGAGGTCATCGGCGACAACCAGAGCCCTGACGATGTCGCCGACCAGGCCGGCACCATCGGCTATGAGATCCTGACCAGCCTGGGCAGCCGCTACCATCGGCGCTACATCGACCCCGTCGACGCGCGAGAGGCCGACCGGTGACCCTTGCCACCCCGGGCCACGAGCCCACCAGTTTCGTCCAGCAGATCGGCGCGCACACGCTCGCCGCGATGCAAGAGATCGGCAGCTTCAACCTGTTCACGGCGCTGGCCCTCTCCCACTGCCTGAGGCCGCCCTTCTACCCCTGGCAGACGCTCCGGCAGATGCTCATCATCGGCTACAACTCGCTGCCGGTGGTCGGCATGACAGCGCTCTTCACCGGCATGGTGCTGGCGCTGCAGAGTGCCGTGGGCCTGTCCCGCCTGAACGCGGAAGGGGCGGTCGCGACCATCGTCGTCCTGTCGATGACCCGGGAGCTTGGACCCGTCCTCGGCGGCCTCATGGTCGCCGGGCGGGTGTCGTCCGCGATCGCGGCGGAAATCGGGACGATGCGGGTGACCGAGCAGATCGACGCGCTGGTCACGCTGTCCACCAACCCGATCAAGTACCTGGTGGTGCCGCGCCTGATCGCCGGGGTCATCACCCTGCCGATCCTGGTCCTGGTGGCGGACATCATCGGCGTCTTCGGCGGCTTCCTGATCGGCGTCTACACGCTGGACTTCAATGCTGCGACCTATCTCAAGTCGACCACCCAGTACCTGGAGGTCGAGGATGTGGTTTCCGGTCTGATCAAGGCCGCGGCGTTCGGCTTCATCCTGACCATCCAGGGCTGCTATTTCGGCTTCCATTCCGGCCGCGGGGCCCAGGGTGTGGGGGCTGCCACGACCAATGCCGTGGTCGCCGCGTCGGTCGTCATCCTGATCGCGAACTACGTCCTGACGGAGCTGTTCTTCGCATGACGGAAGCGGCGACCGGGACCCCTGTGCCGAAGCTGGCCCTGACGGGGGTTCGCAAGGCCTTCGGGCCGAAACAGGTCCTGGACGGCGTCGACCTCACGGTGGCGCCGGCCGAGTCCCTGGTCATCATCGGCGGCTCCGGCACCGGCAAGTCGGTCACCATCAAGTGCATCCTGGGCCTGATCCGCCCGGACGCGGGCTCGATCAAGGTCGACGGTGTCGAGACCGTCGGGATCGGCGAGCGCGCCCGCGAGCAGCTGCTCGCCCGCTTCGGCATGCTGTTCCAGGGCGGGGCGCTGTTCGACAGCCTGAAGGTCTGGGAAAACGTCGCCTTCGGCCTGATCCAGGGTCGGCGCATGGATCGCAGGAACGCCCGCGACATCGCGATAACCAAGCTGGCCCAGGTCGGCCTCGGCCCGGAGGTCGGGGAGTTGTTCCCGGCCGAGCTTTCCGGCGGCATGCAAAAACGCGTCGCCCTGGCGCGGGCGATCGCGACCGAGCCGGAGGTGATCTTCTTCGACGAGCCGACCACCGGGCTCGACCCGATCATGGCCGACGTCATCAACGAGCTGATCATCACATGCGTGCGCGAGCTGGGGGCGACCGCGCTCACCATTACCCACGACATGGCGAGCGCCCGGAAGATCGCCGACCGGATCACCATGATCCATCACGGCCGCCTGATCTGGGAGGGTCCGACCGACACCATCGACAGCTGCGGCAACGATCATGTTCTGCAGTTCATCCATGGCCGGGCCGAGGGACCGATCCACATGCCCGTGCTCGAGGGCCAAGAGGCCGCGGACTGACGCGTTGGCCAAGCGCGACCGTCGTTACGTCTGCCAGGCCTGCGGGGCGATCCATCCGCGCTGGGCCGGCCATTGCGCCGAATGCGGCAGCTGGAATTCGATCGTCGAGGAGCTGGTCGAGGGGGCTGCCGCCCGCCGCCCGCGCGGCAAGACGCCGGCCGTTCCGCTGGTCGGCCTCGACGGCGAAACCGCTCCGGCGCCGCACCGCCCGACCGGCATCAGCGAGCTCGACCGCGTACTCGGCGGCGGCCTTGTGCCGGGAGCGGCGATCCTGATCGGCGGCGACCCGGGCATCGGCAAGTCGACCCTGCTCCTC
>CAYNIS010000294.1:0-4999 GCA_964397055.1 uncultured Rhodospirillaceae bacterium
ACGGGGTCCAGAAGGCGCGCACCCAGATCGTCGTCATCGACAGGATGGTCAGAAGACTGGCGACCAGGGCGGTGGCGACGATGGCATAGGCCTCGGCCTCAAGGCCGCCGCGCACCAGGACCAGTTTCGCCCAGAACCCGGTGAACGGCGGAAACCCGGCCAGCGAGAAAGCCGGCACCAGGAACAACAGGATCAGGCCCGGCTGACGGGCATAGAGGCCGCCGATCTCGGCAAGGTCGTAGGATCCGGCGATCCGCCGCATGGCGCCGGCCATCAGGAACAGGGCCGCCTTCACCAGCATCGCGTGGACGACATAGAGGATCGCGCCGGTGAGGGCGGCGGCACTGCCCAGCCCGACACCCATCAGCATGAACCCGATCGAGGCGATGATCTGATAGCCCAGGATGCGCCGCAAATGGGTCTCGGCCAGGGCGCCCAGAACGCCGGTCAGCATGGTCAGTCCGGCGATGGCCAGCAGAAGCGGCTGAACGCCCGTGGCCTCCGCCGGGAAGATCAGGCTGAAGACGCGCAGGAACGCGTAGACACCGACCTTGGTAAGGAGGGCCGCGAACAGGGTCGAGATGGTGATCGGCGGCGTGTGATAGGCCGCCGGCAACCATGAATACAGCGGGAAGACCGCCGACTTGATGCCGAAGGCGACGACGAACAAGGCGGCGATCACCGCCACTAGGCCCCGGTTCTCGACACCCTGAACCGCGCCGTGCAGGTCCGCCATGTTGAGCGTGCCGGTGACGCTGTAGAGCAAGGCGATGGCGGCGAGGATGAGGGCCGTGGCGATCAGGTTGAGCGCCATGTAGCGGATGCCGCCGTCGATCTGTTCGCGGCTGGCGCCGAGGATGATCAGGCCGAATGAGCCGATCAGCATGACCTCGAACCAGACATAGAGGTTGAACAGGTCGCCGGTGATGAAGGCACCGCACACGCCCCCGACCAGCACATGCAAGAGGACGTGGTAGCCCTGGCGCTCGTGCCCCTCCTCGATATCGACCAGGCCATAGATCGTCACGGCCAGGGTCACGAGGCCGGTCAGGGCCACCATCAGGGCACTCAGGTGGTCGACGACCAGGGTGATGCCGAAGGGGGCTGGCCAGCCGCCCATCTGGGCCGCGATCACCCCCTCGATGCTGACAGCCGACACCAGCGCCATACCGGTCAGCAACAAGGCGGCACCGCCGGCGATGCTGACCAGCCGGGCCGCGGCGAGACGCTGGCGCAGCAACATGGCCAGGATCGCGGTCGCCCAGGGCACCACCAAAGGCAGGAAGATCAGCGTGTTCATGGCGACGAGCCCTCGCCCGGGGCCGTGTCGGCCACCGTCACCTCGGGCCGGGCGGGGCGCGGGAAGATGGACGGCTCGGCGAGGTCGAGCGCGTCGCTGTCGATGGTGCCGAGTTCTCGATAGCCGCGCCAGACCAGCGCCAGCGCGAAGACCAGGAGGCCGAAGCCGATGACGATCGCGGTCAGGACCAGCGCCTGCGGCAGGGCATTGGCGGCCTCCCCATGCACCAGCGCCCCGCCTTCGGGCACGATCGGGACGGCTGCGAAGGTCAGCCCGCCGGACCCGAACACCAGAAGGTTGATCGCGTTCGAAATCATGATCAGGGCGAACAGATAGCGCACCAGATCCCGGCTCAGCATCAGGTAGACCGCGGCGGCGGTCAGAGCGCCGATCATGGCAGCGAAGACGAATGCCATCGGCCCGCCCTACCCTTCTTCGCGTTCGAGGGTGAACAGGACCGACAGCACGGTGCCGAGCACGACCAGGAAAACGCCGGTGTCGAACATCAGCACCGTCGACAACGGCAGCCCGCCTTCCGAATGGCCGCTGGCGTCGTGGCCGACGCCGTGGGTCGGCGCTTCCTCATCAACGCCGATGCCGCTGCCGAACTCCACGAACAGCCACAGTCCGGTGAACGGCTCGTCGTCGATGGCGAGCGCCATGACACCGCTGACGAGGGCGAGGAGAAGCCCAATCGCGACCAGCGTCGCGGGCTGGACCCGGAGCGCGCGCTGGGTCATGTCGACCCCGTAGGCGATGGAGTAGAGGGCGAAGGCGGTCGCCGCGATGAGGCCGCCGATGAAGCCGCCGCCCGGCGCGTTGTGCCCGCGCAGCAGCATGAAGATGGCGACCACCATCATCAGGAGGGCGACGAGCCTGGTCGCGGTTTCCAGGATCAGCGATTTCATCATCGGCCCGACCCCTCGTTGTCAGCCAACCCCGCCTCAACCGCTTCTGACGACGAGCGGGTGCGGCCGGCGCCCATGATCAGCGCCACCGCCGCGATGCCGGCCATCGCCACCACCGAGATCTCGCCGAAGGTGTCGAGTGCGCGGAAATCGACCAGGATGACGTTGACGACGTTGCGCCCATGGGCGGTGACGAAGCTCTCCGCCTCGAAGAAGTCGGTCAGGCGCCGGTCGACCGGCACCGCGAACACCGCGAGCGAGATGAAGGCCATGGCAATGCCGGAGGCGGCGGCGATCACCGCGCTGGCGAGGCGCCAGTCCGGCGTGTTCCAGGCGTCGCCCCTGAAGCGCGGGAGGCGCAGGAAGGCGATCGCGACGAAGATCAGGGCCAGCGTCTCGACCATCAGCTGGGTAATGCCGACGTCGATCGCCCCGTAAAGCAGGAAGATGAGCGAGATGCCGGCGCCGGACACGCCCAGGCCGCAGAGCGCGGTCAGGCGGCTTTCGGTCTGGACGGCGATGGCCGACCCGGCGATCACCAGGAGGCCGAGCGCGATATCGACCACCCCGGGAGCCGCCAGGGTGCCGACCGGCGGCACGGCCGTCCCGGTCAGGAAGGCGGTACCGCCGATGACCGCGGCCAGGGTCGCGAACAGCGCCGCGAGGTAGCCGCGCAGCAAGCCATGCTGCAGGCGCGGGGTCAGCGCGCGGGCGAGGAGGACGACCGCGCCCATCAGCCCGTCGTAGGTCGCCTCCGGCGCCGGAAGGTCCGCCTCCATCCGCTTCAGCGCGAACAGCAACGGCAGGCGCAGGCGGAACAGGCCGTAGCCGGCCGCGAGGGTTATGACGCTCAACAACAGCGGCAGGTTGAACCCGTGGAACAGGGCGAGGCCGTGATGACCGCCCCCATGGTTCCCGCCCGCATGGTCGTCATGGCCGTGCCCACCGGTGCTTCCGTGACCCGCCGCATGGGCATAGGGATTGTCGCCCGCGACCGCACCATCGGTGATCGACTGCGCCGCCTGGAGCGCGAACAGCTCCCCGAACACATCGACCAGGACGCCGAACAGAAGGCCGAGGCCCGACAGGGTCACCGGCCCGGCCAGCATAGGCCAGCCGGCCTCGTGCGGGGCGGCGTTGGGCGCACGCTCCGCCCCGGTGAAGACGTCGAGCAGAAGGATTAGGGCGACCGCCACCATCAGGGCATTGGCGGCGATCGAGGCGATCAGGATCAGGACCGGGCTGGTGGTGGCCCCGAGCGCGCCGCCATAGATCAGTTCCTTGCCGACGAAGCCGATGAACGGCGGCAGTCCGGCCATCGAAAGCCCGGCGAGAAGGGTGGCGACGGCGGTCACCGGCATCGCCACCCACAATCCGCCGACCTTCCGGCGGTCGCGGCTGCCGGCGCCGTGGTCGACATTGCCGACAACCAGGAACAGGCCGGCCTTGTAGAACGCATGAACCGCGAGGAACACCGCGGCGGCGAGGATCGCTTCCTCGTTGCCAATGCCGATCAGCATGACCAGCGTGCCGAGTGCCATCACGGTGGTGTAGGCCAGCATCAGCTTCAGGTCGGTCTGACGCAGCGCCCAGATCGAGGCGGTGACCGCGGTGACCGCGCCGAAGGCGGTCAGCGTGACGACCCAGGCGGGGTCGTCGCCGAGCAGCGGGTTGAAGCGGGCGAGGAGGTAGACGCCCGCCTTCACCATGGTCGCGGAATGCAGATAGGCGCTGATCGGCGTCGGCGCCGCCATCGCGTTGGGAAGCCAGAAATGGAACGGCACCTGGGCCGACTTGGTGAAGCAGCCGAGGAGGACCAGGACCAGGATGCCGGGATAGAGCGCATGGTCCGCCAGCGATCCAGCGGCCAGGAGTTCGGAAATGCGGTAGGTGCCGCCGGCAACCGCCATCAGGATCAGCCCGGCGAGCAGGGCGAGGCCGCCCGCCCCGGTGACGAGCAGCGATTGCTGCGCGCAATTCCGCGCCCAGCGGTCCTCATGATCGAAGCCGATGAGGAGGTAGGAGGTGATCGTGGTCAACTCCCAGAACACGAACATCGTGATCAGGTCGTCGGCGAGGACGAGGCCCAGCATCGCCGCCATGAAGCCGGTCAGATAGATCATCAGCCGGCCGAGATGGCGGTGCCCGGCGAGGTAGGCCGGCGCATAGAGGAAGACTAGGGTGCCGATGCCGGCGATCAGGCTCGCGAACAGGAAGGCGAGACCGTCGAGCCGGAAGGCGAGGTCGATGCCGAGCGAGGGGATCCACGGGAAGGTCCAGATCACCGGGTCGCCACCGGCCACGGACGGGGCATGTCCCATCAGCCAGAGCGTGATCAGACCCGGGATCGCCGCCAGGGCCAGCATCGGCAAGCTCGTCCGGGCGTGGTCGTCGTGGGCCGGTGCGGCGTTCATCGGTGGCTGACAGTCATCGGGGGCGGGTGCTTGGCTGGAAGACATGGACAGTCTGGCCCCGCGGACCGGCCGGGCGCGAAGCCCCGTTTTCTACAGGCTGCGATCGACCCTGACCAGCGCCAACCACGCCGGCTTTCGTCGCCGCCTGCGTGACATCATCTGTTCAAGGAGGAAGAGAAGCGTTCCAGCGGCGCGGACGAGACACGGCAGCGGAGGAGGTCGCAAAGGCAATGGCAACCCCGGTCCCCGCCGTCCCGCCGGAGCGGCCGGCATCGACCGCGCCGACGGTTGAGGCGGCTGCCCCTCCGCCGCCGTTTCCGACCCGCCTCCTGACCATCACGCTCGCTCTCGTCGTGCTGGTCACGGCGGGCTGGCTG